>NZ_JBYTEP010000075.1:0-14201 GCF_058792015.1 Cellulomonas sp. EB106-03-03-XG116 | reverse complement strand
GGCCGGCACGCTGGCGTCGCCCGCGGCGGCCGGGCCGCGCGCCGCCCGGCGGCGGCGTGCCCGGAGCAGCACCAGGAGCGCGAGGGCCACGAGCAGCCCCACCGCCGCGAGCGCCAGGGCGACCGTGATGGGGTCCACGTCGAACGGCAGGAAGGAGGTCTTCTCGGGACGAGCGAGCACGACACCTCCTGCAGCTGCTGAATCGATCACCGGACACGTGGCAACCATTTCAGCGGGCCGGTGCGGCCCGCGCAAAACACCCTCTGACCTGCGGCTTCACCGATCCGCACCACTCTTCCTGCGTCGCGTCGCTGAAATGTCTTTCCCGTGACCGCAAATCCGTTGAGGTGGTTCCCTCCCGCCTTCTGCGTGCTGACGGCAGCGGTGCGGCAGGTCTCCGTTCCGCATTGCCGTGGGCCGGCGGCCGATCGTGAGCCGTTCGTGCGTCCGGGCGGGTGGCGCACCGGCGGCCGACGCGGCCCGGCCGACCCGCAGGGACGAAAGTCCCGATTTGCCCCGATGACGTGCGACGACTTCCCACAGGACCCCGGCGGCGCGCGATCGCCGCCCGGGACGGTGTTCCGCGGCACCCGGCGGCGCGAGTAAGGTTCGCCTCGCCTTACCGGCGGAGCCCCCCGCGGTGCCCCGCCGGCGGGGCACCCCCGTGCCGTCCACCACCACCCGCGTCGGAGCCGCCCGATGGTCGCGAACTACCTGATCGGCCTGCGTGAGGGCCTCGAGGCCGCCCTGGTCGTCAGCATCCTCATCGCCTACCTGGTGCGCACCGCGCGCCGCGACCTCCTGCCGGCGCTGTGGGCCGGGGTGGGCGTGGCCGTCGCCGTGTCCCTCGGGTTCGGCGCGCTGCTGACCTTCGGGCCGCAGGGGCTGTCGTTCACCGCGCAGGAGGCGATCGGCGGCTCGCTGTCGATCGTCGCCGTCGGGCTCGTGACCTGGATGATCTTCTGGATGGCGCGCACCGCCCGGCACCTCACGGGCGACCTCCAGCACAAGCTCGACGACGCCGTCGCGGCCGGCCGCCGGGCCGTCGTCGTCATGGCGTGCCTCGCCGTCGGCCGGGAGGGCCTGGAGACCGCGCTGTTCCTGTGGGCGAGCGCCCAGGCGACCGCGAGCACCGGTGCCCGCGGCGGCACCGCCGCTCCCCTGCTCGGCGCCGCGCTCGGGCTCGCGACCGCGGTGCTCGTCGCGTGGGCGCTCTACCGCGGCGTCATGCGGCTGGACCTGCAGAAGTTCTTCGCGTGGACCGGGGCGTTCCTCGTGCTCGTCGCGGCCGGGGTGCTGTCCTACGGCGTCCACGACCTCCAGGAGGCCGGCATCCTGCCGGGGCTGAACGACCTCGCGTTCGACGTCTCGGCCGCCGTCCCGCCCACCAGCTGGTACGGCACCCTGCTCAAGGGCGTCCTGAACTTCACGCCCGCGACCACCTGGCTCCAGGCGATCGCGTGGACCGCCTACGTGGTCCCGACCATGACCTTCTTCGTGCGGACCGCCTTCCGCCGCCCGCCCGCGCGCCCCGCCGCGCCGGCGCCGAGCACGACCTCCCCCCTGCCTGCCGCCTGACCCCGAGCACCGCGCGCGGCGCCCCCGCCGCCGCCCCGGCTCGTCGACCCGTGCCCCGAGAAGGAGCCCCGATGTCCCGCACCTCCTGGAGCGCCGCCGCCGCGGTCGCCCTGCTGCCGCTGCTCGCGGCGTGCGTCCCGAACGACCCCGCCGGTGGCGCCGCGAGCAGCGATGCGCCCGGCGCGCTGACCGTGAGCTCGACCGCCGACGCCTGCGAGGTCTCCGCCGACAGCGCGCCCAGCGGCACCCTGACCTTCTCCGTCACGAACGACGGCAGCGACGTCACCGAGTTCTACCTGCTGGCCGACGACGGGCTGCGGATCGTGTCCGAGATCGAGAACATCGGCCCCGGCATCTCCCGCGACCTCGTCGTCCAGGCCGCGCCCGGCGACTACTACACGGCGTGCAAGCCCGGCATGGTCGGCGACGGCATCCGCGCCGCGTTCACGGTCACCGACTCCGGCCAGGACGTCGGTCCGACCGGCGACACCGCCGACCAGCTCGCCGCGGCCGAGGCGTCCTACGTCGCGTACGTGAAGGACCAGGTCGGCTCGCTGATCGCCGGGACCCAGGAGTTCGCCGACGCGTACGCCGCGGGCGACGACGACCGGGCGCGCGACCTGTACGCCGCGACCCGGGTGCACTGGGAGCGCGTCGAGCCGGTGGCCGAGTCGTTCGGCGACCTCGACCCGGCCCTCGACCTGCGCGAGGCCGACCTCGAGGACGGCCAGGCCTGGACCGGCTGGCACCTGATCGAGAAGGACCTGTGGCAGCCCGCGCCCGACGCGAACGGCGGCGCGACCTACGTGCCGCTGACCGCCGAGGAGCGCGCCGCCGCCGCGGACGACCTCGTCGCGAACACCCAGAAGCTGGTCGACCAGGTGACCGCCGACGGCTTCACCTTCGAGGCCTTCCAGATCGCCAACGGCGCCAAGGGCCTGCTCGACGAGGTCGCCACCGGCAAGGTCACCGGCGAGGAGGAGATCTGGTCGCACACGGACCTCTGGGACTTCCAGGCCAACGTCGACGGCGCCCGGGTCGCGTACGAGGTGCTGCAGGACGTCGTCACCGAGCAGGACCCCGACCTGGCCGCCGACCTCGACCAGCGGTTCGCCGACCTCGAGGCGCTGCTCGCCGCGCAGGGGTCCGTCGAGGCGGGCTTCGCCCCGTACACCGCCCTCTCCGATGCGCAGGTCACGGAGCTGGCCGCCGCGGTGGACGCGCTGTCCGAGCCGCTGTCCCGGCTGACCACGACCGTGACGGGGGCCTGACACGGACGCGCAGCACCGGGTCCCGGGCGCGGCGGGGGACGCCGCGCCCGGGGAGGCGGCGCCCGGGGACGGCGCGGGTGCCCGGCGCGGGATGTCCCGCCGCGCGCTGCTCGGGCTCGGCGGCGGCCTCGTCGCGGGCGCGGCCGCAGCCGGAGCGGCGGGAGCCGTGGCGGTGGACGCCGCCCGGTCCCCCGCGCCCGCCGCGTCGCCGTCCGGCGCCGACCGCACCTACCCGTTCACCGGCGCGCACCAGGCGGGGATCGTCACCCCGGCGCAGGACCGGCTCTACCTCGCCGCGTTCGACGTGACGACGACGGACCGGGACGCGCTCGTCGACCTGCTGCGCCGGTGGACCGTGATGGCCGCCCGGATGACGCAGGGCCTGCCCGCCGGGCAGTTCGCGCCCGCCTCCGGGCCCTACGACGCGCCGCCGGACGACACCGGCGAGGCCGCCGACCTGCCCGCCGCGGGGCTCACGATCACGTTCGGCTTCGGGCGGTCGCTGTTCGTCGGGGCGCCCGGCGCCGAGGCCGACCGGTTCGGGCTCGCGGGGCGGCTGCCGCCGGGCCTGGTCGAGCTGCCGCACTTCGCCGGCGACGACCTCGACCCCGCCCGCAGCGACGGCGACCTCGTCGTCCAGGCGTGCGCCGACGACCCCCAGGTCGCGGTGCACGCCGTGCGGAACCTGTCGCGCGCCGCGTTCGGCACCGCCCGCATCCGGTGGACCCAGCTCGGCTACGGCCGCACCTCCTCCACCAGCACCGCGCAGAAGACGCCCCGGAACCTGTTCGGCTTCAAGGACGGCACCGCCAACCTCAAGGCCGAGGAGACCGCCGACGTCGAGGCGCACGTGTGGGTGCCCGCGGCCGCGGCGACCGAGGGCGGCAGCGACGCGGCCTGGCTCACCGGCGGCACCTACCTCGTGGCGCGCCGGATCCGGATGCACATCGAGACCTGGGACCGGTCGTCGCTGCGCGAGCAGGAGGCCCTGGTCGGGCGGAACAAGGGCGAGGGCGCGCCGCTGTCCGGCGGCACCGAGTTCACCGAGCCCGACCTCGACGCCACCGGCGGCGACGGCAAGCCGCTCGTCGCGCTCGACTCGCACGTCCGCCTCGCGCACCCGACCCAGAACGACGGGGTCCGGATGCTGCGCCGCGGGTACAACTTCACCGACGGCAACGACGCGCTCGGCCGGCTGGACGCCGGGCTGTTCTTCCTCGCGTTCGTCGTCGACCCGCGCACCCACTTCGTGCCGATGCAGACCCGGCTGTCCGCGCAGGACGGGCTGATGGAGTACCTGGTGCACACCGGCTCGGGCCTGTACGCCGTGCCGCCGGGCGTGCCCGACGGGACGCTGCCGACCGGGGCCGACGGGACGCCGGCGCTCGCCGACGACGGACCGTTCGTGGGCCAGGCGCTGTTCACGTAGCCGGGCCCCTCCGTGCGGTCGTCACACGTCGGTGAGGTCGTCACAAGCGGGTGAGGTCGTCACACACGAGTGACGACCTCACCAGGATGTGCCGACCTCACGCGCGGCGATGGGAGGTCGCGGGTCAGGCGAGGTACGCCAGCACGACCGGCTCGTCCTGGCCCGCCCACGTGCCGACGAGCGTCCGGTCCGTCGGCGCGGTGAGGCCCGGGCGGGGCTCGCGCACCACGACGACCTCCGGGGTCGCGCCCGTCGCGTCCGCGTCGGCGGCGCCGCTCCCCCGGACCCGCACCGTCGGCTCGCGCTCCTCCCGGCCGTCGGGCGTCTCGACCCACATCCGCACCTCGGTGTCGGCCTCGCGGACCACCCGGGCGAGCTCGTCCCGGTAGACGGGGTCGCCGGGGCCGTCGTACACCCAGCGCGTGCCGAGCACCGAGTGCTCCATCGTCCCGACCAGCCACTCCTCGGCGCCCGGCAGCGGCGCCCCGCGGTAGGTCAGCGGGACGTGCAGCAGCCGCCCGCCGGCCTCGACCAGGTGCGACTCGATGCCGACCTCGCCCTCGGGGTCGTCGAACCGGTACGCGCCGACCGGCACCACCTCGGCGACGGGTCCGCCGCCCCACGGCTGCGCGGGGAGCCAGGCGGCGATGAGCTCGGCCTTGGTCGGGACGAGGGTGGCCCGGTGGATGATCGCCATGCCGCCACGGTAGCGGGGGCGGCCGCGCGGCCACGGGCGCACGGGCGCGCCGGGCGCGCCGGGCGGCAGGATGTCCGGGTGACCAGCCACCGCACCCCGCCCGGACCGCTCGACACCGACGCGGCCGCCGCGCTCTGGAGCGCCTACGTCTCCGCCCACCCGGAGGCGGTGGCCGCCGGCGACGAGTACGTCGTCGACCGGTTCGGCGACTCCGTCGAGCTGAGCGACGAGCTCCTCGGCATCGTCCGGTACGGCACCAAGCGCGCGACCGCCGAGCTCGTGGCCGAGTTCGCGCACCGCGGCGAGGCGCTCCCCCGCATCGGGGCGCACTGGGTGGCGTGCGACGGCCGGGGCAGGCCGCAGCTGCTGCTGCGGACGACCGAGCTGAGGATCGCCCCGTTCCGGGAGGTCGACGCCGACTTCGCGTTCGACGAGGGCGAGGACGACCGCAGCCTGCGCAGCTGGCGGGAGCAGCACCGGATCTACTGGGAGCGCACCTGCGCGGCGCGCGGCGCCGTGTGGAGCGAGCAGGACGAGATCGTGCTGGAGCGGTTCCGGGTGGTGTGGCCGCCGGAGGCGGCGGACTGACCCGGCACGCCGGCGCTACTCGCTCTGCGCCGCCCGGGCCTCGGCGATCTCCTGGGCGTCGGGCGACCCGGTCCGGTGGACCGAGAGCTCCCCGCACCCGACGAGACCGAGTGCGACGACTCCCACGATGCCGGCGACGGCGATCCTGCGCATGACCCTGACTTCCTGCTGCGGCGATTCAGACGAACCGGGGCATCTTGCCAGACGGCGGGCGCGACGACGGCGGGCCGTTGGTCCCGCGGGCGTGTCCGCGCCGGTCAGCGCGGGAGCGCGGCGGCCGGGACCACGACCGGCGGGCCGGCCGGGTTGACCACGATCCCGGCCCGGCCCGCGGCGAGCGTCGCGGCGGCGATCTCCGCGAGAGCGGCCCGCCGGACCTCCCCACCGGGCCGCCACGCCCACACCTCCGCGGGCGACGTCCCCACCACGGTGTACGCGCCGCCGTCCGGTCCGGTGGCGGCCGGCCCGGCCGGCCCGTCGTCGGGGTCGGCCGCGACGGGGACGAACAGCGGCCCCGCCGCCAGCGCCTCGACGTACTGCGCGAACGGCAGCGACCGCGTCGTCGTCGCCTCGGTCAGCCGGGCGACCGCCTCGGGCTCCTCGGTGAGGTGCTGCCGGATCTCGGCCGCGTACGCGATGAACGCCCCCGGCGCGCGGCCGTCGACGACGATGCCCTGGTGGTCGCGCGCCGCCTGCGCGAGCACCGCCGCCGCGGGCTGGACCAGCGACCGCCCCGCCGCCTGCCGCATCCGCTGCAGCTCGTCGTGCCCCGTGAACGCGACGAGCAGGTCGGCGCCGGCGTTGTCCCGGATCGACGCGATCGCCAGCGTGTCGCCCTGCTGGAACCCGCGCTCGGGGTCCGCGAGCCGGGAGTCGGTCACGTCGAGCAGGAGCTCGCCGGACACGGCGCGGCGGAGCACGTCGGCGAACGTCCGGGCGTCCTTGCGCTCCGCCCAGGCGCCGAGCGCCTCACGGACGCGGTCGTGGCGCACGCCCGGGCCGGGCTCGCCGGCGAGCGGTGCCGCCGGGGGCGCCGGATCGGGTGCCGCGCCGGCCTCCGGCTCGTCCGGTTCGGGCTCTCGCGACCTGCGGCTGAACAGTCCCACGGCGGACACCCTAGGCGCCGGACGCTGCGCGAGCTGTCGGGCGGGGACGCGTCGGCGGCGACGGTGCGCCGCAGGCGATGCTGCCCCCGACGGTCGCGCGTCCCGCCGGCCCGACTGCCGAGAGGTCAGATCGAGAGGGTGAACCACACGGTGTTGCCGGTCCGGCCGGAGCGGCGCCCGTGGCCCCACTCGGTCGCGAGCATCGACACCAGACGCAGCCCCTGCCCACCGGGCGTGCCCGGGTCCGGGCGTCGGACCTGCGGCCGGCCGGCGCTGGTGTCCGAGACCTCGACCCGGACGCAGTCGCTGTCGACGCTGAACCGCACCTCGACCTCGCCGCCGTTCCCGTGGACGATCGCGTTGGCGACCAGCTCGCTCGTCAGCAGCTCGATGTCGGGGAGGGAATCGTCGGGGACCCCCGACTCGCAGGCTCGGTCGCTGGCCCAGTGCCGGGCGATCCACACCGCACCGCGCCGCGGGGGGACGTGCAGCTCCAGGACCGTCCTCGGCGGACCGGCCCCGGAGCGTTCGCGCCACCAGCGGGGGCGCCCGCCGTCGAGGTCCTGCAGCAGGACGTGCACCTCGTACGCGTCGCTTCTCAACGGTGACCCCTCGTGTCCCGGCGCGCCTGCGATGCCCGATGCGGACCGCGGCGCGACCGCCGGGAGTCGTCGAGGCTGACGACGGTACTGATTCAGGATGGCACGCCCGGTTCGATCCGTCCTGTGCTGCAGTCATCGGCTTTCCGCGCGGACCGTGCCACACTGGCGAGGTCGGAGTCGACCAGGCGCCCACGAGGGCGTTCCCTCACCGGCCGTGGCGCGAGTCGCGCCCGAGAGCCGGTGAGATCGTGCACGAGATCCTCAACGCGTTCGCCGATGCCGCACCCGCGCGAACCGGGGTCCCCGCCTGCAGCGTCATCCTGCGCACCGGCGACCGGTTCGACCAGGTCGCGAGCAGCGATCCCGCCGCCGCGGCGTGCGACCAGCTCGAGGTGGACGACGGGGCCGGCCCCTGCCTCGAGGCGATCCGCCGGCTGAGCAGCGTGGTCGTGGACGACCTCGACGGTGACGCGCGCTGGCCCCGGTGGAACCGGCGCGCACGGGGCCACGGCTACCGCTCCTTCGTCGCGCTGCCGGGCTACGTCGACGAGACCACCACCGTCGCGCTGAACGCCTACAGCCGTCTGCCCACCGCGTGGACGCGCGACGACGTCATCCGCATCGACCGGTACGTCCAGGAGCTGGCGACGACGCTGCGGGAGCAGGGCACGTGAGGACGTCGCCCGGCCGCGACGCAGGCGACCGCGGTGACGACCGGGAGAGACGACGCGCGGTGCGGTCACGTGCCCCGGGCACGCGAACGGCCCGCCTCCTGCGGGACGCAGGTGACGGGCCGTCGTGGTTGCTCCCTCGACTGGACTCGAACCAGTAACCGTCCGATTAACAGTCGGATGCTCTGCCAATTGAGCTACGAGGGATCGTGCGGGAAGAACTCTAGCAGCCCTCCGGGGCTGCTCCTGACACGTCCCGCGTGGTCCCGGTCACCGCCGGGATCACGCGCGCAGGCCGGCCGCCGCGCGCACCCGCGCCTCTGCGGCGTCGAGCAGGGCCGCCACCCCGGGGTCGGCGAGGTCGACGCGTCCCGTGCCGATGACCTGCGTGAACAGGTCCCCCGACTCGCCCCGGCGCAGGGCGACCCGGACGGGCCCGGCACCCGGGACGGTGACGGTCTCGACGTGCACGACCGACGACTGCACCCGCTCCCGCAGGGTCTGCGCGAACGCGACCGGCACGGGCGGGTCCAGCGGCAGCACCTCGACGGCGCCGGTCACCCAGTGCACGGTGATGGCGGGCGGCTCGGGCGCGAACGACGCCCGGTCGACGTCCGACCACGGGTGCCGGCGCACCGGCGCGTCCGCGGTCCCGCCGGCGACGTAGAGCGCCTGCCGGGTGGCGACGAGCCAGCGGTCGCCCGACGCGGCGACGGCGAGCACGCGGTCGCCCGCCGGGAGGTCGAGGGCGCGGCGCACGTCGTCGGGCAGGGCGTGGCGGCGGGAGAAGAGCGGCACGGTGACCCACCGTAGCCCGATCACGGGCGCCCGGACCCCGGACCCACCGGCGCCCGTCCCGCCGCGGCTCAGCCGTCCGCGACGGTCGAGCCGCGCACCGCGAGCTCGACCGGCAGCAGCTCCACCCCGGCCCCCAGCTCGTCCCCCGAGAGCGCGGCGAACAGCCGGCTGGCGGCGGTCCGCCCGAGGAGCTCGAGCCGGGTGTCGACGCTGGTCAGCTCCGGCCGGGTGTTGGTCACGACGAGCGACCAGTTGTCGTGGCCCACCACCGCCACGTCCTGGGGCACCCGGCGGCCGTGGTCCCGCAGGATGTCGAGCGCGGCGCGCGCGAGCTGGTCCGACGCGGCGACGACCGCGTCCAGATCGGGGTGCTGCGCCAGCAGGCGCGTGGTCGCCGCGCGGCCCCAGCGCTCGCTCCAGTTGCCGGAGCCGGCGCCGGTGCGGAGCAGCGTCGCGCCGTGCTCGGCGAGCGCCGCCGCCGCGCCGGCCTCGCGCTCCCGGGACGCGGCGTAGCTGGGGTCTCCGCCGACGTAGGCGATCCGGCGGCGGCCGAGGTCCCAGAGGTGCTCGGCGGCGATGCGGCCGGCCTGGACGTTGTCGGCGGCCAGCGACAGGTCCTGCGGGTCCTCGGAGGGCGCGTAGGCGTAGACCACCGGCACCGGGAGGTCCTGCCCGAGCGAAGGGCGCGGGTCCGTGCGCGGGCCGCCGACGACGATCAGCCCGTCGATCTGCCGCTCGAGCAGGGTGCGCAGCTGCTGCTGCTCGCGGATGGCGTCCCCGCGCGCGTCGGTGAGGATCACCGAGATGCGGCCGGCCCCGAGCGCGTCCTCCGCGCCCATGAGGATCGGGATGACGAACCGGCCCTCGAGGTCGTTGGTCAGGACCCCGACGGTGCCGGTGCGGCCGTTGGCGAGGTTCTGGGCGAGCACCGACGGCGTGAACGACAGCGCGTCGGCGGCCTCCAGCACCCGCTGACGCGTCTCGGGCCGGATCTCGCCGCGCCCGTTGAGCGCCTTGGACGCGGTGCCCTTCGACACCCCGGCCCGCCGCGCGACGTCCGCGAGCGTGGCGCGGGCGGCCGGGCGCTGCTGCACGACGTCGCCGCTCTCCAGACCCATCGCCCGTGCGCTCCCGTCGTCCCCGGCGTCACCGCCCCGCCCGGTCGACCCGGGCGAGGCGCTCGTGACGTCCACCACCTGTGTCCGCCGACCCTAGCGGGACGCGACGGCGGCGCGGCGGCGGTCCTGCCAGCACGTCCGCAGGTCGGTGGTGCCGAAGCGGCGCAGGACCTCGTCGGTGGCGTCGATGCCGACGGCCGAGATCCACGGCAGGCAGGTCTTGTTGCCCTCGCCCTTGCCGCGGCCGCCGAAGCCGGTGTCCACGAACATCGGGTCGTCGATCAGCCACCAGCTGACCAGCAGCCCCTCCTCCTGCAACCCCGGCCGGGCGTACCCCCAGTCGCGCCCGGAGGTCGCGACGGTCTCGTTCGAGCCGTGCAGCACGAGGTCCGCGACCTCGGCGAGCACGTCGTCCTCGCCGATCAGGGCGGCCTCGAACAGGTCGGGCACGGCGTGCAGCTCGTAGGGGTGGATGTAGCCGGCGCCCGCGGTGTCGCAGGCGCTCCAGCCGGTGCTGCGGAACCCGTACCCGGCCATCGTGCTGCCGGGCGGCAGCGGCACGTCCCACAGGTAGACCCAGGTGGCCAGCACGCGCGCCGCGTCCACCGCGGCCGCGCGCAGGTCGTCGTCGTCGGTGAGCTCGGCGGCGGCGAGGCAGGCCCGCAGCGAGAACAGGATGCTCTCGGAGTCGACGAGCTGGGCCCGGGCGTAGATCGAGTCGTGGATGCCGCCGTTGAACTTGAGCCCCCGGACGAAGTGCTCGGCGACGAACCCCGCCGCGCGCACCGCGGCGTCCCGCCAGCGCGGGTCGCCGGTGGCCAGGAAGAGCTCGTGCAGGAACGGCACCGCGGTGGCGGTCGACGACTTCTGGTTGAGCTCCGCCCGGCCGAACCAGGCGCGCGGCTCCACGAGCGCCGACCCGTCGAAGGCGTAGGCGCGGCGCCAGGACCCGTCCGCCTCCTGCGCCCCGAGCAGGAACTCCCCGAAGGACCGCGCGACCGCGAGCCACTCCTCGTGCACCGTGCCGCGCTCGCGCTCCGCGGCGTAGGCGCGGAGCAGGGCGTGGTGCTCCTCGGCGACGCACCGCAGGTACGTGCCGTCCGGCGCGCCCGACAGCGCGTCCACCGCGTAGGCCATGTGCTCCAGCACCGGGCCCATCAGGTGCCGCAGGTCGGCGCCCTCCTCGGCGTACGCCAGCGGCAGCAGCAGCCCGCTCCACCAGCTCGCGTCCCGCTCGGAGTCGAAGTCGTAGAGCGTGTGCACCAGGCCCAGCGGCGAGCCGCCGGCCCGCCGGACGAAGCTCTCGACCGCCCGCAGCGCCTTGTCGCGCGCCGCGGGGTCCGCGATCTCGGGGGCGTGGTTCAGCACGTGCAGGGCGTTGAGCACCGTCTGCCCGGTGAAGCCGTACTGCAGCACGTCGCCGAGCTGGCGCCCGTCCTGCGGGTGGCAGTTCGTCACGAAGCCCGCCGTCGTGGCGTTCTCCCGGTAGTACGGCAGCAGCGCGTCGAGGCGCAGGGCGGTGAGGTCCTCGACGGGCACCGGCAGCTCGACGCGCCGCGGCTGCAGGTGCGCCACCCGGGCACCCCAGAGCTGCCACAGCGCGTCGGTCGCCGTCGCCCCGCGCACCACGCCGACGCCGTAGGACACGGTGAGGTCGGTGGCGTCGTCGACGGGCCAGAACGCGCCCCACGGCTCCCGGTCCCGGGCCGTCAGCGCGTGCGAGCGCGCACGCTCCACGAAGGGGTACGCGGCCGACAGCGACCAGCCGCCGGGCCGGTCCAGCAGGCCGAGCGAGCCGATGTCCGTGCGCTGCGCGAAGGCCTGCTGACCGCGGGCGCGGTCCGGGGCGTCGTCGTGCGCCGGGACGTCCTGGCGGGACAGCCAGACCCCGAGCCCCCGGCCCGGGGCGTACGCCAGGACGGCGAGGCCGGTGAGCCGGTCGTCCCGGAACACGAGCTCGCGGGTGTCGAGGTAGTCCTCGACACCGTCGCCGTCGACGTCGTTCAGGTCGTAGAGGGCGGGCGGCGCGAACACCTGGGCCCGCTCGTCGAACCCGGTGCCGACCACGTCCAGGTCGAGGACGGCGCGCACCGCGGTCCCGGGCACCGGGGCGTGCACCCGCACCCGGCGGTCGACGCGGACGCCGTCGCCCTCGGGCGACCAGCGGTCCACGACCACGACCTCGCCGGCGGCGGTCCGGGCCCGGGCGGTGGCGAGCAGGGCGGCCCCGTCGCGGACGACCTCGCCGTACGGCGCGGGCACGCGCTCCCCGCGCCAGTCGGCCGGGTCACCGGTGTGGACCTCGACGACGACGGGCGCGGGGCTGGCGAGCAGGCGCTCGGCGCCGGCGGCCGGGGTGGACCAGAGCTCGACGCCGTGCGCGCCGTCGGGGCCGGAGGTGCGGATCTCGATCACGGGGTGCTCCTGGTGGTGCTCGGGGCGCGCTCGGGCGCGCGCCGTCGGGGGGCGGTGCGGGAGGGTGCGTGCGGCGGGCGGGCGGCTCAGCCCTTGGTGGCGCCCGCGGTGAGGCCGGAGATGATGCCCCGCTGGCACAGCAGCGTCAGGACGAGGACGGGCAGCAGGTAGACGACCGCGGCCGCGGTCATGTCGCCCCACAGCGTCTGGAACTGGGTGATGTACCCGGAGATGCCGACCGGCATGGTCTGCGCGGCGGGGGTCCGGGTGAGCGACAGGGCGATGACGAGCTCGTTCCACGCCGCGAGGAACCCGAACAGGGCCGCGACCGCGACCGCGGGGGTCGAGATCGGCAGGACGATCCGCCCGATGGTGCCGAGGGTGCCGGCGCCGTCCAGCCGCGCCGCCTCCAGCAGCTCCTCGGGGAGCTCGCGGAAGAAGCCCTCGAGCATCCAGATGATCAGCGGCAGCACGATCGGCAGGTACGCGATCGCCAGGCCGAGCGGGCTGTCGATCAGCCCGAGCTGGCGGAACTGCAGGAAGAACGGCAGCGCGAGCGCCACCGGCGGGAACATCCGGGTGACCAGCACCGACCCCAGCAGGACGCCGGAGAACCGGTAGCGGAACTTCGCGAAGCCGAAGGCGGCGGGCACCCCGAGCAGCAGACCGACGGCCGTCGCCCCGCCCGCCGCGAGCAGGCTGTTCCGGAAGAACTGCAGGACGGTCTCGTTCCCGAGGACCGACGCGAAGTGCGTCGTGGTCGGGGACTCCGGCAGCACGGTGGGCGGGATCGCGAAGATCTCGACGTCCGGCTTCAGCGACGTCGCGACCACCCAGACGACGGGCAGCAGGAACAGGAACGACGCGGCCGCGGCGACGAGCGCGGTGGCGGTGCCGCGGGCGACCCGCCGGGTGGTCCGCGGCCCGCGGGCGGGCAGGGTCAGGGTGGTCATCGCTCACCTCGCGGGCGCAGCCAGAGGAAGACCGCACCGGCGGTGACGCCGATGACGATCACGAACAGCACCGACGTGGCCGCCCCGCCGCCGAAGTCGGTGGCGGTGAACATCTGCCGGTACAGGAAGGTGCTCAGCACCTCCGTCGACGAGCCCGGACCGCCGCCCGTCATCACGTAGACCGCGTCGAACACCCGGAAGGCGTCGGCGAGCCGGATCACGAGGATGATGAGGATCGAGGGCCGCAGCAGCGGCAGCGTGATCCGCCAGAAGGTCTGCCAAGGCGAGGCGCCGTCCGTGCGGGCGGCCTCCTTCAGCTCTCCCGGGATGTTGGCCAGGCCCGCGAGGAGCACCAGCACGACGAACGGCACCGCGAGCCAGGCGTTGGTGACGAGGATCGTCGTCCGCGCGAACCACGGGTCGGCGAACCAGGCGGGCCCGGTGATCCCGACGAGCGCGAGCCCCTCGTTGACCAGGCCGTAGCCCGGCGAGAACAGGAACTTCCACGCCATCGACGCCACGACGGGCGCGATCATCAGCGGCAGGGCCAGCACGAGGCGCAGCACCTTGCGGCCGCGCGTCTCGCGCTGCAGGAGCAGGGCGATCGGGATGCCGATCGCCAGCTCGACGACGAGCGTGGTGACGACGTAGCCCAGCGTCTGCGTGAGCGCCGTCCAGAAGGCCGGCGAGCCGAGCACCCGGGCGTAGTTGTCGAGCCCGGCGAACGAGGGCGCGGGCCCGCCGACCGCCACGCTGAACTCCTGCAGGCTGAGGGACACGGTCCACAGCAGCGGGTACAGCGCGGTCGCGGCGAGCGCGAGCAGGGCGGGGAGGGTCAGCAGCACGCCGGCGCGCCGGCGCCCGGCGAGCAGGCCGCCCCTGCGGACCGTGGCGCGGCGTCCGGGCGTCCCGCGGTCGGCGACCACGGGGCCTGTCTCTTCTACACATTTCCGAGCCCCCGAGAAATGGCGCCCC
>NZ_JBYTEP010000074.1:0-14627 GCF_058792015.1 Cellulomonas sp. EB106-03-03-XG116 | reverse complement strand
GCGCGGCGCGGCACGCGGCGCGGCGCGGCACGCGGCGCGGCGCGCGGTGCGGCGCGCAGTGGCAGGATCGGCGCCATGGACGAGGTCGTCGGGCGCACGTGGCGGTTCACCGAGGTCGCGGGCGTTCCGCTCGACGACGGGCCCGAGCGCGCGCACCCGGCGCTGACGTTCTCCGGGGACGGCCAGGTCTACGGCACCGGCGGCGTGAACCGGCTGCGCGGCACCTGGTCCTTCGCCCCGGACGGTGGCGACGCGGACCCGGGCGGGCCCGCGCCCGACGACGCCGACCTGGCCCGGCCCGCGCCCGCCGACCCCGCGCCCGACGGCCCCGCACCCGGCACCCGCACCGGAACCGGCACGCTCACGTTCGGGCCGGTGGTGACCACGCTCATGGCCGGCACGCCCGAGCACATGGCCCGCGAGCGCGCCGTGCTCGACCTGCTCGCCCACCCGGTGCGGGTCGCGGTGGTCGACGGCGCGCTGGTGCTCACCGACGGCGAGGGGCGGGTCAGCCGCCTGCTGCCCGCCCCCGCCGAGGAGTCCGTCTAGCCGCGCCTCAGGCGCGCGGCTGCCGCTCCGCCCAGTCCGCGAGCTCGACGCGCGGGCCGGTGTAGAACGGCACCTCCTCGCGCACGTGCCGGCGGGCGCCGGTGGCACGCAGGTCGCGCATGAGGTCGACGATGCGGTGCAGCTCGTCGGCCTCGAAGCCGAGGATCCACTCGTAGTCGCCGAGCGCGAACGACGACAGCGTGTTGGCGCGGACGTCGGCGTAGTCCCGGGCGGCGTGGCCGTGCTCGCGGAGCAGCTCGCGGCGCTCCTCGTCGGACAGCAGGTACCACTCGTAGGACCGCACGAACGGGTACACGCACAGGTAGTCGCGCGGCTCCTCGCCGGCCAGGAACGCCGGGACGTGGCCGCGGTTGAACTCGGCCGGGCGGTGCATCGCCGCGACAGACCACACCGGCAGCAGGTGCGCGCCGAGCTCGCTCGCGCGGAGCCGGTGGAACGCCTCCTGCACGGCCTCGATCGTCGGGGCCCACCACCAGACCATGAGGTCCGCGTCGGCGCGCAGCCCGGCGACGTCGTACCAGCCGCGGACGACCAGGCCCTCGGGGGCGTCCGGGCCGGTCAGCGCCCCGAGCGCGTCCTCGACGTAGCGCTTCCGCTCGGTGTCGTCGGCGGGGAGCGGCTCCGTGGTCTCGAACACCGCGTACATCGCGTACCGGATCGAGGCGTTGATCTCGTCGGCGGTCTCGGGGCTGTGCCCGCCGACCGGCGGCGTCGTGGTGCTCATCGTGCTGCTGCTCCCTCGCTGGTGTCGTCCGCTCGCTGCTGGTTGATCGTGGGCAGACCCGTGTCGACGCCGGCGCGCTGGAAGCAGCAGCCCACGGCGCACCGGTCCGGCCAGGCGCCGAGCACCCCGACGGTCGCCCGGTCGGGGTCCTCGCCGCGCTCGGCGGCGGCGCGCTCGACCATGAGGTCGACCAGACCGGCGACGAACGGGGCCCGGGTGGACGCCGAGCCCGCGCGGACGGCGGTGACGCCGAGGTCCTTCGCGGTGGCCATCGCCTCGGTGTCGAGGTCGTAGGCGACCTCCATGTGGTCGGACACGAAGCCGATCGGCGACATGACGACCGCGGTGGTGCCGGCCTCCGCCCGCTCGGCGAGCACGTCGTTGATGTCCGGCTCCAGCCACGGCTGCGACGGAGGGCCGGAGCGCGAGCAGAACGCCAGGCTCCAGTCCGGCGACACCCCGAGCTCGGCGGCCACGAGCTGCACCACCTCGCGGCAGGCGTCCTGGTGCTGGGCCTGGTAGCCCGGGCGGGCGGCGGCGGAGCCGGCCTCCATCGCGAGCGGGATCGAGTGCGTGACGAACAGCAGCGGCGCCTCGGCGGCGACCTCGGCGACCGGCCGGCCGACCTGCGCGGCGAGCTCGGTGAACGCCTCGACCACGGCGTCGGCGTTGGCGCGCACGAACCCCGGGTGGTTGAAGTAGTGCCGGAGCTTGTCGACCTGGACGCCCGCGGCGGCCTCGGCGTCGGCGCAGCCCTCCGGCTCCCCCGCGACGCCCGCGAGCGCCGCGGCGACGTGCTCGCGGTACTGCCGGCAGCCGGAGTAGGACCCGTAGGCGCTGGTGACGACCGCGAGCACCCGGGACGCGCCGCGCTCGCGCAGGTCCGCCAGGGCGCCGTCGGTGTACGGCTCCCAGTTGCGGTTGCCCCACGCGAGCGGCGTGTCGATGCCGCGCGCGTCGAGCTCGGCGCGCAGGGCGGCGAGCAGCTCGCGGTTCTGGTCGTTGATCGGGCTGCGGCCGCCGAACAGCGCGTAGTGCTGGCTGACCTCGACCAGGCGCTCCTCGGGTATGCCCTTGCCGCGGGTCACGTTGCGCATGAACGGCAGGACGTCCTCGGGCTTCTCCGGGCCGCCGAACGAGAGGAGGAGGAGGGCGTCGTACGGTGCGAGCGACGACGCCGTCACGGTGGGGGAAGACACCGCCTCATCATCCCACCGGCCCCCGCACCCGCCCGCCGGGAGGCCGACCACCCAGGCGTGATCTTGATACGACGGCGCGTCAGATCGCCGGGAGCACGCGCGTCACCCCTTCACCGCCCCGCCCAGCCCCGCGCCCCGCAGGAACAGCCGCTGGAACACCAGGAACAGCAGCACCGGGATGAGCGTCGAGATCGCCAGCGCCGCCATCAGCACGCCGAGGTCGGTGGTGGCCTGCAGCGACGGCAGCCGCACGGACAGCGGCTGGATGTCCGGGTCCCGCAGCACGAGCAACGGCCACAGGAAGTCCTTCCACGACGCGATGATCGCGAACACCGACACCACGCCCAGGATCGGCCGGCTCATCGGCAGCACGATCGACCAGAACAGCCGGAACGGCCCGGCCCCGTCGACCCGCGCGGCCTCGAACACCTCGCGCGGCAGGCTGTCGAAGAACCGCTGCACCAGCAGCACGTTGAACGCGCTCGCCCCCGCGGGCAGCCACACGGCCCAGTACGAGTTCATCAGCGACCGGCCGAGCAGCGGCGGGTCGAGGATCACCAGGTACAGCGGCACCAGCAGCACGACGGCCGGCACGAACAGCGTCGCCAGCACCGCCGCCTGCACCACCTTGGCGTACCGCGGCCGCAGCACCGACAGCAGGTAGCCGCCGGTCGTGGCGACCAGGATCTGGCTGGCCCACGCCCCCGCGGCCAGCACGACGGTGTTGAGGAAGTACCGGCTGACCTGCACGTCGGTCCAGGCCGCCGACAGGTTGTCCCAGGCGATCCCGTTCGGGAACACCGCGAGCGGGGTGCGCAGGATGTCCTGCGTCGGCGTGACCGCGAACTTCGCGAGCAGCACCAGGGGGCCGAGACCGCACAGCACCAGGAGCGCGAGCAGCACCCCGTGCGACAGCCGCACCGACCGGCGGACCAGCGGCCGGCGCCAGTCGGCGGGCGACAGCGCACCGCGGTCGGCCTCGTCGGGGCGCGGGCGGGGGCGGCGGCCGAGGCGCGGGCCGCGACGGGGCCGGCCGCCCTCCGGGACCGTCGCGGAGGACGCCGCGGCCGCGACCTCCGCCGCGGCGACGTCGGCCGCCGTCGCGGGACCGGCGGGGCTCGTCGAGGTCGTCATGTCTGGCTCCAGGACCGAGTGAGGCGGAAGTACAGGACCGAGAGCACCGCCAGGACGGCGGCGAGCAGGAGGCTGAGCGCGGTCGCCGCCCCGTAGTCGCCGCCGAGGCTCTGCCCGAACGCGTACCGGTAGACGAGCAGCAGCACCGTGATCGTCGCGTTCGCCGGCCCGCCGTCGGTGAACAGGTACGGCTCGAGGAACACCTGCGCGGTCCCGATGATCTGCAGGATGAAGGTGATGAGCAGGACACCGCGCAGCTGCGGCATCGTCACGTGCCAGACCTTGCGCCAGACCGACGCCCCGTCGACCTCGGCGGCGTCGTACAGCTCGCCCGGCACGGCCGCGAGCGCGGCCAGGTAGATGATGATCGTCCCGCCGGCCGCGGCCCAGGTGGCCTCCAGCACCAGCGACGGCATCGCCCAGTCCGCGTCCTGCAGCCAGGGCACCGGCCCGACGCCGACCCAGCCGAGCACCGTGTTGAACACGCCCTCGGGCCGGGCGTCGAAGAAGAACTTCCACAGCAGCACGGCGACGACCGGCGGGACGACGACGGGCAGGTAGGCGAGCGCGCTGTACAGGCCCTTGGCGCGGCGCACCTCGCTCATCAGCACCGCCGCGAGCAGCGGGACCGGGTAGCCGAGCAGCAGGGCCAGGGCCGCGAACCACAGCGTGTTGCCGACCGCCGTCGCCAGCAGCGGGTCGGCGAGCACCGTGCGGAAGTTGTCCAGGCCGACCCAGGCGGTGGTGACCAGGTTGGTCTCCTGGAGGCTCATCACGACGGCCCTGCCGATCGGCAGCCAGGAGAACAGCCCGAACACCACCAGCAGCGGCAGCGCGAAGACGAGCGTGCTCAGCCCGCCGCGGCGGACCCAGGTGAGGGGGGTCCGCCGCGGCGAGGTGGCACGAGCCTCGTGGGTCAGGGCCACGTCAGCCCGCGTTCTTGTCGAGGATCGCCTGCACGTCCGCGTCCGCCTGCTCCAGCAGCGCGTCGATGTCGGCGTCCTCGTCGGTCAGCACCGCCTGGACCACCGTGTCCAGGGCGCCGTACAGCTCCTGGGTCGAGCCGGCCGGCTCCGGAACCAGCGGCTGGTCGAAGATGACGTCGGTGAACCCGGTCATCTGGTCGAGCGGCACGTTCACCAGGTCGGCGATCCAGGTCTGCGACTCGTCGTACTGCTCCTGGCTGAAGATCGGCAGCACCGGCGTGCCGACCGGCTGGTCCGAGGCCACGAGCGTCTCGGCGTCCTTGACCGCGGCGTCGGAGTCGGTGAGCTTGCGCAGGTAGTAGAAGTCGATCCACTTCACGGCGGCCTCCTTCTGCGCCTCGGAGGCCGAGGTGCTGACCGCGGCGAGCGTCCCGCCGCCGAGCACGCCCGCGTCGTCGCCCTCGAGCGGCACGGCGGTCAGGCCGTAGTCGTCGGGGTTGATCGCGTTCGTCTGCACCAGCGAGGTGTAGACGTCGGAGCCCGAGGTGTACATGCCGACCTGGCCCGCCGCGAACGCCTGGTTGATCGACGACCAGTCGAGCAGGAAGTTCGCACCCATGGAGCCGTCCTCCCAGCGCAGGTCGTGCAGGTACTCCAGGGCCTCCTTCGTGCCCTCGTTGTCGAGCGTCGCGGTGTAGGTGCCGTCGTCGTTCGTCTCCTGGACCCGGCCGCCGCGGGCGTAGGTGGCCACGGTGAGCTGCCAGCCGCCCGTGTTGTTCTGCGTCATCGTGGCGTAGCCCGCCTGGCCGGTGGCGTCGGCGATCGCCTTGGCGTCCGCGCGCACCTCGTCCCAGGTGGTCGGCGGGTCGTCGGGGTCGAGGCCGGCCTGCTCGAACAGCGCCCGGTTGTAGTGCAGCCCGATGCCGTAGACCGACTTGGCCGGGATCGCGTACACCTTGCCGTCCGCGCCGGTGCCGGCCTCCAGGACGTTCGGGTTGAAGTCGTCGGCGTAGGGCAGCGCCTGGACCTGCGCGTCGATGTCGGCGAGCTGGCCGTTCTCGATCAGCGTCTTGCCGTCGGTGAACGGGATCTCGAACACGTCGGGCAGCGTGCCGCCGGCGAGCTGGGCGGCGAACGTCGTCGCCTTCCACTCGTACTCCTCGGGCTGCACGTCGATGTCCGGGTTCGCCTCCTCGAACTGGGCGACCTGCTCGTCGAAGGCGTCGAACGCCTCCTGCTCCGAGCCGGGCAGCAGGGACACGACCCGCAGGACGGTCTTGCCGCCCGACGTGCCGTCGCCCTCGCCGGCGTCGTCGGAGCCGCTGCTGCACGCGGCGAGCAGGGTGAAGGACAGCGCGCCGGTCAGGGCGAGCGCCGTCGTGCGTGAGGACCTCATCGTCACTCCTCGGGTCGGGTGGTGCGGTGGGTGGGTGGTGGGTGGTCAGGCGGCGCGCAGCCAGGCGGCCGTGTCGGGGTCCAGCGCGGTGCCGTCGGTGCGGCCGCTGGCGAGCAGGACCCCCGCGTGCCGGGGCAGCGGGACGGGGCCGGCGGACAGGTTGACGACGCACAGGACGTCGCCGCGGGCGAACGCGAGCACGCCGGGCGCGGCGTCGAGCCAGCGCAGGTCGCCGTCGCCGAGGCCCGGCTCCGCGCGGCGCAGCGCGAGCGCGGCGCGGTACAGCCGGAGCATCGAGCCGGGGTCGGCCTCCTGGGCGGCGACGGTGCGGGACGCCCAGCCGGCGGGCTGCGGGAGCCAGGGGGCCGCGGGCGCACCGGCGGCCGCCCCCTCGGCGGCGGCCGAAAAGCCGTACGGCGGTCGGTCCCCCGACCACGGCAGCGGCACCCGGCAGCCGTCCCGCCCGGGGTCGACGCCGCCGGACCGCTCGTGCATCGGGTCCTGCACCGCCTCGGGCGGCAGGTCCTCGACCTCCGGCAGGCCGAGCTCGTCGCCCTGGTACAGGTACAGCGACCCCGGCAGCGCGGCGGTGAGCAGCGCGGCCGCCCGGGCCCGGCGGGTGCCGAGGTCCAGGTCGGTCGGCGTGCCCGCGCGCTTCGCGGCGAAGGAGAACGACGAGTCCGCACGGCCGTACCGGGTCACCGGGCGGGTCACGTCGTGGTTCGACAGCACCCAGGTGGCCGGGGCGCCGACGTCGCGGTGCGCGGCGAGCGTGCGGTCGACCGACGCCCGGAGCGCGGCGGCGTCCCAGGGCTGCGCCATCACGTCGAAGTTGAACGCGGTGTGCATCTCGTCCGGCCGCAGGTAGGCCGCGAACCGCTCGGCGTCGTCCAGCCACACCTCCCCGACCAGCACGCGGGTGCCCGGGTAGGAGTCGGCGACCTTGCGCCACGCGCGGTAGACGTCGTGCAGCTCGTCGCGGTCGAGGTGCGGGTGCCCGCCGGGGGCCGGGCTGCTGCCGGGGGCCGGGAGCTCCGGCAGCGCCGGGTCCTTGACCAGCAGCGCGGCGGAGTCGACCCGCACGCCCGCGACGCCCCGGTCGAACCAGAACCGCAGCACGTCCTCGTGCTCGGCCCACACGTCCGGGTGGGTCCAGTTCAGGTCGGGCTGCTGCGCGGTGAACAGGTGCAGGTACCACTCCCCCGGCGTCCCGTCGGGGTTCGTCGTGCGGGTCCAGGTCTCGCCGCCGAAGCTCGACTCCCAGTGCGTCGGGATGCCCGCGCCGTCGGGGCCGGCGCCCGGGTGGAACCAGAACCGCTCGCGCTCCGGGGAGCCCGGGCCGGCGGCGAGCGCGGCGCGGAACCACGGGTGCCGGTCCGAGACGTGGTTCGGGACGACGTCGACGATCGTGCGGATGCCCAGGGCGAGCGCCTCGGCGATCAGGGCCTCCGCCTCGGCGAGGGTGCCGAACGCCGGGTCGATCGCGCGGTAGTCGGCGACGTCGTAGCCGCCGTCGGCCATCGGCGACGCGTACCAGGGCGTGAACCACAGCGCGTCGACGCCGAGGTCCCGCAGGTACGGCAGCCGGCTGCGGACGCCCGCGAGGTCGCCGGTGCCGTCGCCGTCGCCGTCCGCGAACGAGCGGACGTAGACCTCGTAGATCACGGCGTCCCGCCACCAGGTGGGGTCGTCGCTCGGGGGATGCACCACGGCGTGCCTCTGCTCTCGGCTGATCCGCGGTCGTCGGTGACCGCGTAGCAGGGACACTAAATCCGGCGACGGCTTGCGCGCAAGAAGTCGACAGCGGTGTTATCGAAACGCGACACACTGACGCGGCGCGGGCAGGGCGGGGCACGCGCCCGGTGCGGCAGCGCGAAGCGCCAGGGCTCAGGCACGGGGCGCCGGGCTCGGGCACGGGGGCAGGGCCGAGCGGGGTCGTCACAAGCGCGCGAGGTCGTCACTCGTTTCTGCCGACCTCATCGGCTTCTGACGACCTCGCGGCCGCCGTGGGCGGCGTGGGCGACGAGGCGGGCGGGCGGGGCGGCTGCGCGGGCGGGGCGCCGGCGCGGGCGGCGCCGGACAGCCCCGCCGGGTCAGCCGGTCAGGCGCCCGGGGCCGGCGCGGTGCTGCCGCGCACCACCAGCTCCGGCTCGAACAGCAGCTCGTCCGTCGACACCGGGTGCCCGCCGATCAGCCCGACGAGCAGGTCGATGGCCGCCCGCCCCATCGGCTCGATCGGCTGCCGCACGGTGGTCAGCGGCGGCTCGGTGCAGTTCATGAACAGCGAGTCGTCGTAGCCGACGACCGACACGTCCTCCGGCACCCGCAGCCCGGCGCGGCGCGCGGCCCGGATGGCGCCGAGCGCCAGCGGGTCGCTCGCGCACACCAGGCCGGTCAGCCCCTGCCGGAGCAGCCGGGTCGCGGCGGCCTGCCCGCTCTCGAGCGAGTAGGCGCTGCGGGCGATCGCGTCGTCCGCCAGCTCGACCCCGAGGCGCGCGGCGGCGGCGCGGGCGGCGTGCAGCTTGCGCTCGGACGGCACGTGGTCGACCGGGCCCAGCACCAGCCCGATGCGGGTGTGCCCGAGCGACGCCAGGTGCCCGACGGCCTGCTCGACCGCCACCTCGTCGTCGCAGGACACCCGCGGGAACGGCAGCTCCTCGATCGACGCGTTGATCAGCACGACCGGCAGCCCGCGGTCGGCGAGCAGGGCGTAGTGGTCGTGGTCGGCGCCGCGCTGGGCGAAGTTGCCGCCGGCGAACACGATCCCCGACACCTGCTGCGTGAGCAGCAGGTCCACGTAGTCGGCCTCGGAGACGCCGCCCGCCGTCTGGGTGCAGAGCACCGGCGTGTAGCCCTGCTGCGCGAGCGCCCCGCCGACCACCTCGGCGAACGCGGGGAAGATCGGGTTCTGCAGCTCGGGCAGCACGAGCCCGACGAGGCGGGCGCGCTCGCCGCGGAGCTTGGTGGGGCGCTCGTAGCCGAGCACGTCGAGCGCGGTCAGCACCGCCTGGCGCGTCTGCTCGGACACGCCGCTGCGGCCGTTGAGCACCCGGCTCACCGTCGCCTCCGACACCCCGACCTTCTGCGCGACCTCCGCGAGCCGTCCAGCCATGCCGCAACTCTACGACGTGATCGCGCAAGCGACTTGCGAGCCGACGCCCGGGGCCGTCAGGCGCTGGCGGCCTCCCGCGGGGCGAGCGCCCGCAGCTGCCCGGCGATGTCGCGGGCCCAGGTCCGGACCGCGTCGAAGTCCCGGTGGTCGCCCTCCTTGGCGCGGGCGCCGGCGATGATCGCCCGCTCCGCGAACGCGAGCTCGCTGCGCAGCAGCCTCCCGGCGAACGCCCGGTGCCCCACCGCGCCGACGTCCTGCATGAGCGCGAGCAGCTCGTGCGGGCTGTTCGCGCGCGCCGCGGGCTGCGTGGCGAGGCCCGAGGAGAACACCCAGACGTGCCGCAGCCGCAGGTCCGCCGCGAGCCGCGCGGCCAGGTCGCGCGCCGACGGCATCCAGTGCGCCGTGTACACCGCCGAGCCGAGCACGACCGCGTCGTACCCGTCGAGGTCGGCCACCTCCTCCGGCGCGGCCTCGTCGACCACGTGCCCGTCGGCCCGCAGCACGTCCGCGACGGCGGAGCCGATCTCCGCGGTGGCACCGTGGCGCGAGGCCACCGTCACCAGGACGTTCATCGCTCTGCCCTCCAGCGGCTGGGTCGCGGCGGTCGTGCCCGGCCCCCTCCCGGCCCGGACCCGCCGACATCCATGGTCCGTCGCGGACCGGCCCCCGTCGTGGGCCGGAGGTCCCCCCGGCCGTCCGCCCGGGGTGGGCGGGTCGGGTTCAGGGAGCACCCGCGTCCACGTCGTGACCTGCGGCGTCGCCACCGCGGTGGAGGTCCGGGATGGCCGGCTGGGCCGCCCGGAGCGCGCCGGCCACATCCGTGAGCGCCGCGAGCTGCCCCGCGTCCAGCGCCCCGCCGACGTAGTGCGCGATGGCCTGCACGTGCCGCCGGCCGACCTCCTTCTGCAGCGCCGCACCCGCGGCGGTGAGCCCGACGACGACTCCGCGCCCGTCCCCCGCCGCGGGAGCGCGCCGCACCCAGCCGGCCTCCTCGAGGCGCTCGACCATCCGGCTCAGGCTCGGCTGGCTCAGCAGGCTCGACTCCCCCAGGTCGCGCAGCCGCAGGCCCTCGGGAGCGCGGGACAGCGTGAACAGCACGTCGTACTCCCGCAGCGTGATGCGGTCCCAGATCGGGTCGCGCTGCAGCCGGCGCATGATCGCCACCTGGGCGCGGAACAGCTCCTCCCAGGCGACCGCCGCGGCCCGCACGTCCACCGCCGCCGCGGGGGCGACCGCCCCCGCCGTCGCGTCCTGCACCGTCATCGCCGCTCCGTCCGCCGGTCCATGCGTTCGCATCTACCCCCACCCAACCCCGGCGGTCCCGGCGGTGTTCCCCCGGCGGCACCCGGCGGCGCGGCTAGTCTGGCCCGATGCAGAACGACGGCGTCCGCTCGACGTACGTGCTGGTCGACGGCGAGAACATCGACGCGACCCTCGGCTCCTCGATCCTCAACGGCCGGCCCACCCCGGAGCAGCGCCCCCGCTGGGAGCGCGTGCTGGAGTTCGCGCACCGCACCTGGGGCCAGCAGCCGCGCGGCCTGTTCTTCCTCAACGCGACCAGCGGCACGCTGCCCATGTCGTTCGTGCAGGCGCTGCTCGCGATCGGGTACCAGCCGATCCCGCTCGCCGGCGAGGGCAAGGTCGTCGACATCGGCATCAAGCGCACGCTGGAGGCGCTGGCCGACCGGCAGGGCGACGTCCTGCTCGCCTCGCACGACGGCGACTTCGCGCCAGAGATCGAGGCGCTGCTCGGCGGCGACCGGCGGGTCGGGCTGCTGGCGTTCCGCGAGTTCACCAGCACCGCGCTCAGCCACCTCGCCGACCGCGGGCTGCAGGCGTTCGACCTGGAGACCGACGTCAAGGCCTTCAACGTCACGCTGCCGCGGCTGCGGATCATCCCGCTCGACGAGTTCGACCCGCTGCGCTACCTCTGACGCCCCCGGGCGGGCAGAGTGGGGCCATGGCGACCGCGGAGCCCGTCCCCGTCCCGCCCGGCGAGCGGGTGCTGGTGCTGCTGCGCGCCGTGAACGTCGGCGGCACCTCCGCGCTGCCCATGGCCGACCTGCGCGCCGCGGCGGCCGACCTCGGGCACGGCGACGTCGCGACGCACCTGACCACCGGCAACCTGCTGCTGGTGCCCGCCGCGGGGTCCCCCGGCGACGCCGAGAGCCTGGCGGCGGCGCTGACGGCGGACCTCCGCGACCGGCTCGGACGCCCGCTGGCGCTCACGGTGCGGACCCGGGCGCAGGTCGACGACCTGGTGGCGGCCAACCCCTACCCCGGGCCCGCGGCAAGCGACCCGTCCCACCTGGTCGTCGTGTTCCTCGACGGCCCGGCGCAGGCTGACGGGCGGATGGACCTGTCGTCCTACGGCCGCGAGCGCGGCACCTGGCGCGGCGGCGAGGGGTACGTGCACTACCCGGACGGCATCGGCCGGTCGAGGGTCACCGCCGGGGTGCTCGACCGGATGTCCGGGCGGACCGGGACGGCGCGGAACTGGCGGACCGTGCTCGCGCTGCAGGAGAAGCTCGCCGCCTGAGACCACGGCGCCCGGGCCGCCTCGCTACGGTGGGCCGCATGACGACCCTGTTCACCCGCATCATCGACGGCGAGATCCCCGGCCGGTTCGTCTGGGCCGACGACCGCGCGGTGGCGTTCGGCACGATCGCCCCGATCACGGACGGCCACGTGCTCGTGGTGCCCCGGGCCGAGGTGGCGTCGTTCACCGAGGCCGACGACGACCTGCTGGCGCACCTGGCCGTCGTCGCGAAGGCGATCGGCCGGGCGCAGCAGGCCGCGTGGGACGCGCCGCGCGCCGCGCTGCTGGTCGCCGGGTTCGAGGTCCCGCACCTGCACCTGCACGTGCTGCCGGCGTGGGGCGAGGGCGAGCTGAGCTTCGCGAACGCCCGCCAGGACGTGCCCGCCGAGCAGCTCGACGCGGCGGCCGAGCGCCTCCGCGACGCCCTGCGCGCCGCGGGCGAGGGCGCCCGCGTCCCGGCCCGCCTGGACTCCCCCGCCCTCTGACCGGCACTGCTCCCGGGCGGGCCCTCAGGCGACCGGGTCGTCCGCGCCGTACGGGGCCAGGCGGAGCGTCCGGGCGTCGGCCGCCACGATCCGGTCCGCCAGCGCGGCCAGGGTCTCCGGGGTGTCCGTGCCGGCGCGCACGAACCGGCCGTGCAGCGCGTCCAGCCGCCCGGCGCCGAAGGCGTCCACCAGCTCCACCGTCGCCTCGACCGGCGTCCACTCGGTGCGCTCGTCGTGCAGCGGCATGGCCTGCGTCATGTCGGTGACGACCACGCCCGGCGCGACGTCGAGCACGGCGACGCCCCGGTCGGCGTACTGCGCGTCGAGCATCGTGGTGAGCCGCGCGAGCGCGCCCTTGCTGATGCCGTAGCCCGTGTAGACCCCCGACGGCCGGTGCCCGGACCCGGAGTTGATGTTCACCACGTGGCCGGAGCCGCGCGCCAGCATGCCCGGCAGCACCGCGTGCGCGAGCAGCAGCGGGCCGCGCACGTTCGTCTCGATCACGCGCCACACGTCCTCGACGTCGTCGGCGACCAGGTCGACCTCGGCCCGCTCGATGACCCCGGCGTTGTTGACGAGCAGCCCCAGCCCGCCGAGGTCGGCGAACGCCTCCTCGACCCGCGCGACCGCCGCGGCGACGGTCTCGCGGTCCACCACGTCGACGGCCTCGACCACCACCCGGGCGCCGGGGCGGGCGGCCCGGGCCTCCTCGGCGACGGCGTCGAGGTGCGCGCGGGTGCGGCCCGCGAGCGCGACGTCCCACCCGGCGCGGACCAGGCCGAGCGCGAGGCCGCGGCCGATGCCCCGGCCGGCGCCGGTGACGAGGGCGGTGCGCGGGGCGGGGGCGGGGGCGGGCGTGGCGGCGTCGGAGGTCGTCATGCCCCCATCGTCGCCCATCGGCGCCGCGCCGCCGCCCCGTCGCCGCCCGTCACCGACCCGGTCCCGCCCGCGATCTCCCCCCGGACGACCCCGGGTCGGCATACTGGCGCTGCCCACCGCGTTGTCCGACGTCGGGGCCGCATCCGGCCCCGGAGTCAGCCGCCCGTCACCGACCGCGAGGGGAGCCGCCCGTGGCCACGGACGCCGCCGAGCCCACCCGTGCCGTTCCCGGCCCGCCGCTGCGGGTCCGCCTGCCCTCCGTCAGCCCCTCGGTGCGCGACTTCCTCGCCACCGAGGCCGGCAGCGCCGTGTTCCTGCTGGGCGCGACCGTGCTCGCGCTGGTGTGGGCGAACTCGCCGCTCTCGGACGCCTACGACGCGCTGTGGTCGACGTCGGCCGGCTTCCACCTGGGCCCGTTCGGGATCGACCTGAGCCTGCACCACTGGGTGAACGACGCCGCGATGGCGGTGTTCTTCTGCGTCGTCGGCCTCGAGATCAACCGGGAGATCACCAGCGGCGAGCTGCGCGACCGCCGGACGGTCGCGGTGCCGGCGCTCGGCGCGCTCGGCGGCCTGGCGGTCCCGGCCGTCATCTACCTGCTGTTCAACGCGGGCACCGAGGCCGCGCACGGCTGGGGCGTCGTCATGTCGACCGACACGGCGTTCCTGGTCGGCATCCTCGCGCTGTTCGGCCCCGCCTGCCCGGACCGGCTGCGGCTGTTCCTGCTGACCCTGGCGATCGTCGACGACATCGGCGCGATCACGGTGATGGCGGTGTTCTACAACGACGGCGTGGACGTCGCGGCGCTCGCCGTCGCCGGGGTGCTGGTGCTGGGGCTGCTGGTCCTGCGGTGGCTCGGGGTGTGGCGGCTGACGCCGTACGCCCTCATCGGCGTCGCCCTGTGGTTCGCCGTGAACGCCTCCGGCGTGCACGCGACGCTCGCCGGCGTCCTGGTCGGGCTGCTGCTGCCCTCGCGGCCGATGGCGCGGGACCACGTCGAGCAGGTGCCCCGCTGGACCGACGGGCTGGTCGCCGAGCCGACGGCGGACCGGGAGCACCTGGCCGAGCTCGCGGCGCGCGCCACGGTGCCCGCCGGCGAGCGGCTGCAGCGACTGCTGCACCCGTGGTCGGCGTTCGTGATCGTGCCGGTGTTCGGCCTGGCCAACGCGGGCGTGCGGCTCGACCCGGAGGCGCTGCGCGCGGCCGCGACGTCGTCGGTGACGATCGGCGTGGCGGTGGCGCTGGTGGCCGGCAACACGATCGGCATCACCGGGGCCGCGACGCTCGCGATCCGCACGGGGCTCGGCCGGCTGCCCGGGCGGGTGCGGTGGGGCCACCTGCTCGGCGGCGCGGTGCTCGCCGGGATCGGGTTCACGATCTCGCTGTTCATCGCCGAGCTGGCGTTCGAGGGCGAGCTCGTGGAGCAGGCCAAGATCGGCATCCTCGCGGGCTCGCTGATCGCGGCGGTGCTGGGCACGGTGCTGCTGCGGGTCCTCGGCGACCGGCTGCCGCTGTGCTCGCCGGGCGACGAGCTGCCGACCGGCCTGCCGCCGCGGCCCTGGGTCGCCGGGTCCTGATCCCCACCCTCTCCTCGCGTCGACCCCCGATCGATCGGGGGGTGTCTCTTCTACACACCTCCGAGCCCACGAGACATGGCGCCTGA
>NZ_JBYTEP010000073.1:0-14781 GCF_058792015.1 Cellulomonas sp. EB106-03-03-XG116 | reverse complement strand
GCGCTCCGGGTCGCGGGCGCCGCCGCGGTGCCGGGGGTCGACCTGGCGGCGCTCGACGCGCTCGGGGACGTGCCGGTGCTCGGGCACGGCGAGCCGGTGGGCTCGGTCGTGCCGGCGTTCGCGGCGACCGTGCCCGGGGCGACCGTGCCCGGGGCGACCGCGCCCGGGGCGGTCGCGTGAGGGCGGTCGTCCAGCGCGCCACCCGGGCCTCGGTCACGGTGGACGGCGCGGTCGTCGGCGCCTTCGAGGGCGAGGGGCTGGTCGTGCTCGTCGGCGTGACCCCCGGCGACGGCCCCGCGCAGGTCGAGTACGTCGCGCGGAAGGTCGCGGACCTGCGCGTCCTGCGCGGCGAGCGGTCGGTCGCGGAGGCCGGGGCGCCGGTGCTGGTCGTCAGCCAGTTCACGCTCTACGGCGACGCGCGCAAGGGCCGGCGGCCCACGTGGAACGCGGCGGCGCCCGGGCCGGTGGCGGAGCCGCTGGTCGACGCGGTGGTGGCGGACCTGCGGGCGCGCGGGCTCACGGTCGCGACGGGGGTGTTCGGGGCGGACATGGCCGTCGAGCTGGTGAACGACGGTCCGGTGACCCTGCTGCTGGAGTCGGCCCCGGACGCCTGACGCGGGCAGCGGTCAGGGGAGGCGGAGGACCAGGCGCTCCTCGACCCGCGACGAGTCGCGGGTCTGCGCGTGCCGCTCGCCGGTGCGGACGAAGCCCGCCCGGACGAACAGGTCGCCCGCCGCGTGGTTGCCGTCGACCACCCACAGCGACACCGTCTCGGCTCCCTCGGCCCGCGCCGCGTCCTTCACGGCGTCGAGCAGCGCCCACGCCATGCCGCGGCGGCGCGCCTCGGGGGCGACCCAGAGCTGCACCACGTGCCGGTCCGACGTCGGGGACCCGGGCTCCTGGATCATCCCGACCAGCCCGCGCGGGGTGCCGTCCTCGTCGACCACCCAGGTCGCCGCGCTGCGCAGCCGCATGCGCCAGTGCGGCTCGGCGAACAGCTCCTCGCGGGCCAGCGACGACCCGAACACGTCGGGGTCCTCGCGCAGAGCGCGCAGCCGCACGTCGCGGACCGACCGCCAGTCGTCCTCCTGCACGCGCCTGATCTGCACGCCGACAGCATGCCGCACGCCTCGCCGCTCGTCGCCCGGGCCGCACGGCGCGCCCCCGGGTGAACGCGTCAGGGGTGCAGGCGGGCCTCGTCGGCGCCGACCTCCGGGACGCCGTGCCCGGAGCGGTCCGGCACGGCGCGGGCGACGTCGGCGACGTCCTCCTCGGGGCGCGGCGGGATGGTCTCGTCGTCCTCCAGCAGCGGCACGTCCTCGCGGCCGTCGTGCTGCACCGGGACGGGCTCGGTGCCGTCGGGGCCGGCCGGGGTCGGCTCGGTGGGGATCGGCTCGGTCACGGTGTCCTCCCGGGATCTCGCAGGTGGGGCCACCGTAGGCCGGGCCGCTCGCGACCGCAGGACGAGCGCCGCGGGTCCGGGCCACGATGGGGGCATGCGCATCGAGGCGGTCCCCGGGGACATCACCGACCAGGACGTCGACGCGGTCGTGAACGCCGCGAACTCCTCGCTGCTCGGCGGCGGGGGAGTCGACGGGGCGATCCACGCGGCCGCCGGGCCGGAGCTGCTCGCCGAGTGCCGGGAGCTGCGCCGCACGTCCCTGCCCGGCGGGCTGCCGGTCGGGGACGCCGTGGCGACCGGTGCGGGTCAGCTGCGGGCGCGCTGGGTGGTGCACACCGTGGGGCCGGACGCGCACGCCGGCGAGACCGACCCCGCGCTGCTGCGGTCGGCGTTCACGCGCTCGCTCGACGTCGCGGCGGGGGTCGGGGCGCGCACCGTCGCGGTGCCGGCGGTGAGCGCGGGCGTCTACGGCTGGGCGGCGGCGACCGTCGCGGAGGTGGCGGTCGCCGCCGCGCGGGCGTGGGCCGCGGCGCACCCGGACGGGCTCGACCTGGTGCGGTTCGTGCTGTTCTCGCCCGGCGTGCTCGCGGCGTTCGAGGACGCGCTCGCGGAGCACTGACCGCGCGGGGTCAGCCCGCGGCGAGCACCGCCCGCGCCGGCAGCCGGGACAGGCCGGCGCGCAGGTCGTCCGCGCTCGCGGTGAGCGAGATCCGCACCCAGCCCTCGCCCTCGGCGCCGAAGGCCGAGCCCGGGGCGACCGCCACCCCGGCCGTCCGCACCAGGTCCTCCGCCCAGGCCGCGACGTCGCCGCCGGTCGCGTGCGAGACGTCCGCCCACAGGTAGATCCCGCCGGCCGCCGGCAGCCACGGGATGCCGCGCTCGTCGAGGATCGCCGTCGCGAGGTCCCGGTGCTCCCGGTACGTGCGCCGCGCGTCCTCGACGGCGTCCTGCGGGCCGGTCAGCGCGGCCAGCGCCGCGTACTGGGCCGGCGTGTTCACGCACGACACGATCGACTCCTGCAGCGTCGGCATCAGCGGCGCCATCAGGTCCGGCACCACCAGCACCCCGACGCGGAACCCGGTCATCGCGTGCGTCTTCGAGAAGGTGTGCAGGGTCAGCACCCGGCCGTCGGTGTCGAACCGCGCGGCGGGCACGTGCGGGGCGTCGTAGGTGAAGGCGGCGTAGCACTCGTCGGACAGCACCCACAGGTCGTGCCGGCGGGCGACGTCGACCAGCTCCGCGACCAGGTCCGCGGGCAGGCTCGTGCCCAGCGGGTTCGACGGCGAGTTCAGCAGCAGCACCCGGGTGCGGTCGGTGATCGCCGCCTCGACCGCGGCGGGATCGGGCAGGAACCCGTCCTCCGGCCGCAGCGCGTAGGGCTGCGCCTCGGCCTGGAGCAGCCGCGTCGCCATCGAGAACGGCGGGTAGCCCGGGTCCGGGACGAGCACGCCGTCGCCCGCGCCGACCGTCAGGCTGAGCCCGAGGTGCAGGGCCTGCGCGCCGCCCGCGGTGATCCACACGTTGTCGCGGCGGACGGGCAGGGCGTGCTCCGGGTCGAGCCACGCCGCGACCGCGTCCCGCAGCGGGGCGATGCCGCCGTTGGGCGTGTACCGGGTGTCGTCGCGGGCCAGGGCCTCGCGGGCGGCCTCCAGCACGTGCGGCGCCGTCGGGAGGTCGGGCTCGCCGACGCTCAGCACCACGGCCCCCGGCAGCGACCACGCGAGCTCGGTGATCCGGCGGATGCCGGAGGCGGGGACGGCGCGGGCGTGGGGGGCGATCTCGGGCACGGGGTGCAGGCTAGCCCCGCGATGTGTCGGCGCCGTGTCCGTCGTCCGTGCGGTGGCCGGGTGGGGCGAACGTCCCGCTGCGCGGTCCGAGCGGCCCCCAGGCTGGGGCAGAGAAAAACCCCGGCTGCGTGCCGACTCGAGTTCGACAGAGGCGTACGCCGGGGATTGCCCGACCAGGCTACCCCTTCCCGGAGGCGCACCGATGCCCCTCTCCCGCGCGCAGCGCGACGCCCTGGACCGTTCCGTGTCCGCGACCCGGATGGGCACCTACGTGCGCGTGTCGGGCGGTGACGCCGACCTCGCCCGAGCGCGGTACCTCTGGGACCGGGAGCTCGCCGTGGCGTTCTTCGCCGACATCGCGCTCCTGGAGATCGCGCTCCGGAACGCGATGAACGACCGGCTGGCGGAGCGGTGGGGCGAGCGCTGGTACGAGCGGGTCGAGGTCCCGCTCGACGACCGGACCGCGGCGCAGCTCGCCGAGGCCCACGGTCGCGTCGTAGGACCGAAGCTCCCGGGCCGGGTCGTGGCGCAGTGCACCTTCGGGTTCTGGGCCGGGCTGCTCGACCGCGGGGCGTACACGGGTCGCGATCCTCGGCGGGTGCGGTGCGACTACGACCTGGTCCTGTGGCGAGGAGTTCTGGACCGCGCGTTCCCCGGCGGTCGCGCGACCGCGCGTGCGGACGGGGAACGCTGGGGCCGGACCTACGCGCACCAGGTCGTCACCCGGGTCAACGCGCTGCGCAACCGCGTGGCGCACCACGAGCCGCTCATCGCCGGATACCCCCTCCCGGGGCAGCGCGGCCCCGATGGCAGCGAGCGCCGGCGAACCGCGGCCGAGGGGTTCGGCGACCTGCTGCGCCTCGCCGCCATGATCGACCGGGACCTCCGAGGGCTCCTCCTGGCCACCTCGGCCGTCCCCGGGGTGCTCGACCGACGGCCGCGGCCGCGCGACCTGCGTCGGCGGGTGACACCGCTGCGTCCGGGCGTCGTCCGGTCGTCGGCGCCCTGACCTGCACCCGGACCTGCGGCGTTGGCAGGATGGGGTCGTGACACCCGCGCCCGACCCCACGTCCGTCCTGTCCCGCTCCGCCGCCCGCACCGCCGGCACGGCGCTCGCCGCCGTCGCGCTCGGCGTGGTGGCGTGGTGGCTGCTGCGGCTCGGGGCGCACGACGCGACGCTCGTGCGCTGGGAGTGCTTCGCCGGCACCTGCGCGACGGACGACTTCGCCGGGGCCGCGCCGGTGCTGGGCGGGCTGGCGCTGGTCGCCGCGGCGGCCTCCGCGGCGCCGGTCACCCGGCGGGCGACACCGGGGCTCGCGGTCGTGCTCGGCTCCGGCGCGCTCCTCGCGGGCTGGTCGGCGGCGGTGACCGACGGGCTCACCACCGACCAGGCGGTGCGCCGGCAGGTGCTGATCGCGGCGCTCGTGCTCGCGCTCGGGCTGGTCGCCGCCCTCTGGGGCGGGGTGCGGGTGCTGCGGGGCACCGGCCTGCTCGCGCGGCTCGGCGGGCGCAGGGGCACCTGGGCGCGGGTCGTGGAGTACGAGAGCGGGACCGGCCCGGTGGTGGGCGCCACCGTGCACTTCGACGACGCCCGCGGCGTCCGGCACGCGGTGCGCACCCGGGTGCCGCGGGAGGCGTTCCGGCACCCGCCGCGCGCCTACTACGACCCCGAGCGACCGGACGACGCCGAGCGGCTCGTGGTCGTCGTGCCGTCGCCGCCGCTGACGGCCGGCGGACGCCAGGCGCACGAGCGGGCGGTCCGGGCGCTGGTGCCGCTGCCCCAGGACGACCTGCCCGGCGGCGGGCCCGCCGGGCCGGGACGCTCCGGGTCGGCGCGCGCGCCGGGCGGCGGGCGGCCCGGGACCGGGGCGCCGTCCGCGGCCGGACCGGAGACGCTCGTCGAGGCGCTCGAGCGCCTGCAGGCGCTGCGGGCCTCGGGGGCGCTGTCCGAGGAGGAGTTCGCCGCCGCGAAGGCACGGGTGCTGGCGGGCTGAGCGGCTCCACCTGCCGCAGCGCGCCGTCCGGGCGGATACTGGTCGCATGGCGCAGACGCTGGACCCCACCGAGGTCACCGCGCTCCTGGAGGAGCGGCGGCGCGAGGCCCTGGCGCGGCTCGCCGGCACCGACGCCGAGCGCGCCGCGGTGGTCGCCGCCTCCCGGGAGTCCGTCGCCGACGACGAGCACGACCCCGAGGGGTCGACGATCGCCTACGAGCGCCGGCTGCTCGACGCGCTCACGCACGACCAGCGCGACCGGCTGCGGGAGATCGACGAGGCGGAGCACCGGCTGGCGGCGGGCACGTACGGGACGTGCACCCGGTGCCACCGGCCGATCCCCGTGGACCGGCTGCGCGCCGTGCCGACCGCCCGGATGTGCGTGGACTGCGCGGGACGCTGACCGCGGGCGTCCGCACCCGCCGGGGCGCCGGGCCGCGTGCGCGAGGATGGGGCGCATGTTCGCGCGTCCCGACGACCTGACCGCCATGGGCCTGGCCCTGACCGAGGCCGCGGGCTGCTCCGCGACCGGGGACGTCCCCGTGGGCGCGGTCGTGCTCGGGCCCGGGGGCGAGGTCGTCGGCGCGGGCCGGAACCGCCGCGAGGCCGACGGCGACCCCACCGCGCACGCCGAGGTGCTGGCGCTGCGCGCGGCGTCGGCGGCGCTCGGCCGGTGGCGGCTCGACGACTGCACCCTCGTGGTCACCCTGGAGCCGTGCCTGATGTGCGCGGGGGCGACGGTGCTGGCGCGGGTGCCGCGGCTCGTGCTCGGTGCGTGGGACCCCAAGGCCGGGGCCTGCGGCTCGCAGTGGGACGTGGTGCGGGACTCGCGGCTGAACCACCGGGTCGAGGTGGTCGGCGGGGTGCGCGAGGAGGAGTGCGGCGCCGTGCTGCGGGAGTTCTTCGCCGGGCACCGCTGAGGCCCGCGACGACGAGGGACCCCGCCGCGGTCGACGCCGCGGCGGGGTCCCTCGTCGTGCGGGGTGGCGCGTCGGTCAGCCGCCCGTGATGTTGTCGTACGCGCGCTGCGCCGCCGTCTGCGCGTCGGCCAGCGCCTCCTCCGGGGTCTTGTCCCCGAGCAGCGCCGCGGTGATGGCGTTGTTCAGCTCGTTCTGGATGTCCTGGCCGGCGGGCGAGGACCCGAAGGTCTTCCCGTAGTCCACGACGTCGTAGTAGGTCGCGATCACCTGGTCGAAGCCGGCGTCGCCGGTCTCGGTGACGTACTGGTCGCGGATCGCCTTGTCGGCCTCGGGCGAGCCGGTGAACAGGCCGGTGTTGATGCCGCCGTCGGTCGCGATGGTGTCGGCGCGGGCCTCGCCGGCCGCCATCCACGCGTCCTGCGAGGTGAGGTCCAGCATCCAGGCGCAGGCGGCGTCCTTGTTCTGGGCACCGGCCGGGATGACGAACGCCGTGCCGGAGGCGACCGAGAACGGGTTGCCGTCCTGGTCGCGGAACGGCACCGCCTCGATCTGGATCTGGCCGACGTAGGCGCCGAGCACGTTCGGGTACCACTGGGCGTTGACCTGGGACCCGACCTGGTCGGTGACGTACTGGTTGTTGTCGCCGAAGGTGTCGAACGAGTCGGTGAACGACTTCACCTTGGCGAAGCCGCCCTGGGCGTCGGTGATCTGCTTCAGCAGCTCGATGCCGGCGACGTTCGACGGGTCGTCGAGCGTGGGCTTGCCGTCCGCGTCGGTGAGCTGCCCGCCCTGGCCGAGGATCCACAGGCCGCCCTGGCCGGTCGCCTGGGGGTCGAAGCCGAGGGTGGTCGGGACGCCGCCGCTCTCCTTGTACATCTTCTCCACGGCGGCGACGAGCACGTCGGGCTGCGAGGTGTCGATCTGGTCCGCCGTCACGCCCGCGGCGTCCATGACCCGCTTGTTCAGGATGATGGCCGGCGGCTGGTAGAACTGCGGCACCGCCCACACCTGGTCGCCGTACCGCACGTCGTCGACGACCGACGGGTAGTACTGCTCGTCCGGGTCCACGTCGTGGGCGCTGTAGCAGGCGTCCAGAGGCAGGATCAGGTCCTGCGCGGCGTACGTGGTCACGTACCGGCGGTCCATCTGCACGACGTCCGGGACGTCGCCGGAGGCGAGCCGGGTGGTGAACTTCTGCGCGTCGAACGCGGTGGCGTCGAGATCGATCTGGACGTCGGACAGCTGGTCGGCGGCGTAGTCGAGGCGCGACTGACCGACGTCGTCGGCGTTCTCGAAGCCCCAGGCCTTGAGCGAGCCCGAGGCCTCGGTGCTGAAGTCGGTGGATCCGCCGGACCCCTCGTCACCACCTCCGCCCGAGCTGCAGGCGGCCAGGGCCAGCGCGGTGACCGGCAGCAGGGCGATCGCGGCGCGGCGACTCTTCCTCATGAACGTCTTCCCTTCCTCGGCCTGCGGGGCGGCGTCGTCGCCGGCCCGCGGGAGAGCCCCCGGCACCGGTGCCGAGGATCTGAAAACCTTCCCACATCGGACGGTAGTTCAGGGCCTTCGGCTGAGACAAGCCCCTCGGGATCACGGAGTGATCACGCCTGTGGACGGCGTGATGACGGTGGACTGATGGCCTGTCGTGTGACTAGGCTCATGTGGTAACGATGCCACAAAGTGAGGACTCGACGATGCCGTCCACACCTGACGAGACGCCGGTCGACCGGTCGACGGCGGCGACGGAGCCGCTCCGCGACGGCCTGCTCCCGGACCGCCCGATCCGGCAGGTCCTGCTGGTGGGCCACACCCACCACGACGTCGGCTACACGAACAGCCCCCGCCTGGTCGACGACCTGCACGCCGCGACCGTACGGCGGGTGCTCGACCTGTGCGACACGAACGACGGCACCGGCCCCGACGCGTTCCGCTGGACCTTCGAGGTCGCCCGCCCGGTGCTGCGGTTCCTCGCCGAGGCCGGCGCCGAGGACGTCGAGCGGCTGCGCCGGCGGGTGGCCGAGGGGCGGGTCGCGGTGACCGGCGGCTACCTCAACATGACCCAGCTGCTCGGCGACGCGGAGCTCGGGGCGGCCTACGACGCCCTGGACCGGGTGCGGGCCGCCGGCGTCCCCGTCCGCACCGAGCAGCACGGCGACGTGAACGGCATCGCCTGGGGCGCCGTCGACGCGATGCGCCGCGCCGGGATCGACCGGCTCGTGATGGCGCTCAACCCCGACCACGGGCGCGCGCCCTACCCGCAGCCGACGGGCTTCTGGTGGGAGGGCCCCGCGGGCGGGCGGGTGTTCGCCTGGCTGTCGACGCACTACGGCGTCGGCGAGGAGTGGGGGGTCGTCGACGGGGACGTCGAGGCGGCGGAGGCCCACGTCGCCGACTTCGTCGCCGGGCTCGAGAAGCGGGACGACTACCCGTACGACACCGCCGTGGTGCACGCCGCGAACGACAACCGCTGGCCGACGGCGCTGTTCCTCGACGTCGTCCGGCACTGGAACGCCCGGCACCCCGACGTGCCGATGCGGACCGCCACCGTCGACGAGGCCCTGGACGTGCTGGTCCCGCACGCCGAGGCCGCCGACGTCCCGGTCGTGCGGGGGGAGTGGTCGGACTGGTGGGCGCACGGGCACGGGTCGACCGCTCGCGAGGTCGCCGTCTACCGGGAGGCGCGGTCGTTCGCCCGCGCCGCGCAGACGACGCTCGGGCTCACTCGGCTCCGCGGGGACGGGGCGCCGGCGCTCGCGGACGTCATGGGCTACCGGCGCGGGCCGGTGCGGCTGCGGTCCGACGCCGAGGTGGCGCGGGACCTGGACCGGGTGGACGCGGAGCTCCTGCTGTTCGCGGAGCACACCTGGGGGTCCTGGGAGACCTACTCCAAGCCGTTCTCCTCGTTCAGCCACGCGCACTGGAACGCCAAGGCCGGGTTCGCGTACGGGGCGTTCGACCTCGCGCGGGACCTCGCGGTCGAGGGGCTGTCCCGGGTCGTGGCGAGCGGGGACGCGGCGGGCGGGGGCGAGGCCGCGGCGGGCCGGGTCGCGGGGGCGGACGGGACCCGGGTCGTCGTGGTGAACCCGACCGAGCGGGCGCGCACCGAGCCGGTCGACGTCGAGGTGCACGGCCGGACGCGCGCGCGGACCGTCGCGACCGTGCCGGCGTTCGGGGTGGTGACGGTGCCGCTGCCGCCGGAGCCGGGGCCTACGCGGGCGGCGCGGGAGGTGGCGTGCGGCGCGTACCGGGCCGTCGTCGACCCGGCGCGCGGCGGCGTGGTGTCGCTGGTGCACCTGCCGAGCGGGCGGGAGCTGGTGGACGCCGACGCCGCCGGGCACGGCCTCGGCGCGGTCGTCACCGAGACCGTCGTGCCCGGGAGCGCGCACCCGATGGTGGTGCGCGACCCCAAGGACTTCCACCCCGACTTCCCGGGGCCGGACTTCGACCGGCGGCACGCGTCCGGCGACGAGGAGCCGCTGATCACCCGGGGCGGGGCGTGGGCGCGGATCGCCTGGCGCACGACCCCGCCGGGGCTGCCCGCCGCGACGACGACGCTGACCCTGTACCGGGACGTCGACGTCGTGGACCTCGAGGTCGCCCTGGTGAAGCCGGAGGCGTTCGGGCCGGAGAGCATCCACGTGGCGTTCCCGTTCCGCGTCGCCGACCCCGAGTTCCTGCTGGAGACCGCCGGCGCCGTGTACGCCGCCGAGACCGAGCAGCTGCCCGACACCTCGAAGGACTGGTACTCGATCCAGCACGCGGTCGGGGTGCACGCGCCCGGGCGTGCCGACGGGGTGCTGTGGGGCGCGGTCGACGCGCCGCTCGTGCAGCTCGGCGGCCTGCACACCGGCGAGTGGGCCCGGACGCTGCGCGCGCCGACCGGGTACGTCTCGTCCTGGCTGATGAACAACCTGCACTTCACGAACTTCCAGGCCCGGCAGGAGGGCACCCGGACGTACCGGTACCGGTTCGCCGCGGTCGACGGCCCGGTGACCCGGGAGCGGGTGCGGGTGTTCGGGCGGGACCTGGCGGAGCCGCTGCAGGCGCGGGCGTACGACGGGCCGGTGGTCGCCGAGGGCGGGCTGGGCCTGCGGGTCACGCCGGCGGACCGGGTGCTGGCCGAGGTGCGGCCGGTGCCGGACGGGTCGGTGCGGGTGCGGCTGCGGAACGTCGGCGCGGAGCCGGTGGCGGCCGAGGTCGGGTGGGACGGCCCCGGGCGGGTCGCGGGAGGCGGCCGGGTGGCGCTGGGCCCGCACGGCGTGGGCGAAGTGCTGCTGCGGCGGGAGGGCTGACGCGGGGGCACGCCGGCCTGGCCTGCGCTCCGCCCTCGCGATCGCCGAGGGGGTAGCCGACGCGTCGAGCGAGTAGCCGTGGCCTGCTCGCTCGACGCGTCGGTTGCACGGTCGAGGCACCTGTCGGTGCGCGCCGTGCGCCCGACGGTGCCGGGGGTCAGCCCGCGTCGTCCGCCGACGGCGCCTCGGTCGGGCGGGGGCGGCCCGTGCCGTCCGGCGTGGACGCCTCGGTGGGGGTCAGCGCGTCGGTGGCCGCGTGGTCGTCGGTCGGCGGCGCGTCGGGCGTCGGCACCGCCGGCGGCTCCTCGGCGCCTGCCGCCCCCGGCTCCTCCGCGTCCGCCGCCACGGCCCGCACGTCGGCCCCGGCGTCGGCCAGCGGCCGCTCCACCAGGTCGACCTCCACCACCGGCGCGGCCGGGTCGGCCGGCACCCGGAACGTCCGCAGCTGGTACGGCCCGAACTCCGCCTCGACCGTCCGCCCCAGGACCGGCAGCTCGAGCCGCGCGGTGCCGGGCTCGCCGCGGGTCTCGACGGCCCGGACCACGAGGTCCGCGCCGCCGGGCCCGTCGACCGCCTCCTCCGTGCCCTTGAGCGCCGTGATCGACACCGCGCCGCCGCCGTCGGACGCGAACGAGCCCGTGTGCGGCAGCGCGCCCGGGTGGAACGACTCGAGCATCGCGCGGACCGGTGACCCGAGCAGCGCCGCCCGGCGGCCGGGGTCGGCGGCGTGCCGGTCGCCGGCGTGCGGGACCAGCTCGTAGGAGAACCGCTGGCTGCCCTGGTCCTGGTACGCGTAGACGTCGTCGCCGTCGAGCAGCCGCGGGTCGTGCCACGCGTACACGGGGCTGCGCACCGCGGTGACGCCGATGCTCGGCTCGGCGCCCGGCGACACGTCGTAGCCGTGCTTGTTCGTGGTGACGAGCGTCAGGCCCGCCGGCCGCCCGTCGAGCGTGCCGGTGAGGTCGACCCAGCCCTGGCCCGGCTCCTCGGCGCCGTCGACGGGTCGCTCGAGCTCGGCGTACGGGATCTGGTAGGTCGCCCGGGGGTCGGTGAGCGCGGTCGGGAACCGGAGCTTGAGCAGGTGCGCCCGCTCCCGCCAGTCCAGGGTGACGTCGACCCGCAGCACCGCGGAGTCGTGGTCGAGCAGCAGCTCCTCGGTGAGCGTCGAGGCGCCCCACGCGCGCTCCACCCGCACCCGGGCCCGCAGCGGGCCGGACTCCCGGACGACGACCCGCGCGAGCGCCATGCTGTCGCCGGCCCAGGCGTAGGACACGACGCGGTGGCCCCAGGTGTCGGTCGGGTCGTCGCACACCTGGGTGTGCTGGCGGCCGTCGACGCCCCGCAGGACGTCGAGCCCGGTGCGCTTGTCCAGGTACGAGCGGATCCAGCCGGTCGCCGGGTCGAGCTCGATGCGGACGAGGTCGTTCTCCAGCACCGTCTCGGTCGCCGACAGGGCGCCCGGGGCGTCCACGCTCCACTCCGGGCGCGCCGGCTCCGCCTCGGTCCGGACCCGGTACAGCCGGTAGCCGAGCGCCGGGACCTCGGCGCGGAACACCAGCGCGCCGCGGCCGGTCTGGTTGGTGGCCGCGCGGGACTGCGTCGGCTGCGACACCGCGACCGCGCCGTCGCCGTCGACCACGTGCACGGCGCCCGGGTGGGAGCCGTAGTGCAGCTCGACGTCCGTCGAGACCGGCCACGGGTGCGGGTTGAACACGAGCACCGGCTGCGTCGCGGTGTCGAGCGGGATGTCGACCTGCCGGGCGATCGTGTTGTGCGCCCGCACGATGATCCGCTTGGCGATCGCGACGGCCTCACCGAGCTGGTCCCGGGCGTCGTCGTACGCGTGCTCGATCGCGGAGCCCGGCAGCACGTCGTGGAACTGGTTGAACAGCACCTGCTTCCAGGCGCGCTCCAGGTCCTCGCGCGGGTACGGGGTGCCGTCGTGGACGGCGGTGACCGCGGCCCAGCGCTCGGCGGACAGCAGGGCGTACTGGGCGCGGCGCTGCCAGGCCTTGATCCCGGAGTGCGCCGAGTAGCAGCCGGGCGCGTGGTGCTGCAGGTCGTCGGTCCAGGTCGGCAGGCCGTCGAGGAACGCGGGCCCGCGCTCGCGCACGCCGTCCAGGTACTCGCGCGGGGAGGACATCCGCAGCCGCCCGAACGAGCCCATCCGGTCGTAGCGGTGGATCGACTCGATGTTGGCGATCGTCGGGCCGCCGCCGTGGTTGCCGACGCCGTAGAGGACCATGACGTCGCCGAGCGACCGGTCCAGCGCGCCGAGCGCCTTGTCGACCTGGCCGTCGACCGAGCCCGCGGGGGAGCAGTACTCGAACGGGATCCGGTAGGCGAGCACCCGGCTGCCGTCGGGCGCCTGCCAGTGGAACAGGGTGTCGTCGAGGGCGCTCTCGTGCGGCCCGGGCCGCAGGAACAGGTACGAGTCGAGGCCGTGCCCGCGGAGCACCGTCGGCAGGCTGGCGCTGTGGCCGAACGGGTCGGCGTTCATGCCGACCGTGGCCGGCTTGCCGAACCGGGAGATCAGGTAGCGCTGGCCGTACAGGCCCTGCCGTGCGAACGACTCGCCCATCGGCATGTTGCAGTCCGGCTCGACCCACCAGCCGCCGACGTTCACCCACCGGCCCTCGGCGACGCGCTCGGTGATCCGGGCGAACAGGTCCGGGTCCTGCTCCTCGACCCAGGACAGCAGCACCATCTGGTCGCAGGTGAACACGAAGTCGGGGTACTCGTCCATGCGGTGGATCGCCGACCAGAACGTCGCGCGCGCCTCGGCGTAGCCCTCCTGCCACGGCCAGAGCCAGACGGGGTCGATGTGCGAGTTCCCGATCATGTGGATGGTCCGGTCCGGCGTCGCGTGCGGGCGGGGGTGGGGCGGCAGGTCCCGGGGCTGGGTGCCCGCCGGTGCGTTGGACAGGGGCGCGCCCGTGGTCTGGCGTGGCCGGCTCATCGTGCTCCTCGTGCGTCGTCGCGCGGGTGGTCGGGTCGATCGTACTCTGCAATCGATCCCATATCGAGGGGCGTCGGCGGTGCACGGGGCGGGGGTCCGTGGGGTGCCGGTGATCGCTCGCGCACATGTGTTCGATGATTGACAACGCGACGTCGCCGCTGGTGGGCTGGTGCGCATGCCGCGTCGACGCCGACCGCACGTGCCCGCACGCCCCGCGACGGACCCGGGCCTCCCACGCCCGGCCGGGCGGCTGTCCGCGGGGGTGGTCGAGGGCTTCTACGGCCCCCCGTGGCGGCACGACGAGCGGCTGGCGCTGCTCGACGCCGCGCCCGGGCTCGGGCTGGACACGTACCTCTACGCCCCGAAGGACGACCCGTGGCACCGCGAGCGGTGGCGCGAGCCGTACCCCGACGCGGAGCTCGCCCGGCTCGGGGAGCTCGCCGCGCGCGCGGGCGACGCGGGGGTCGCGTTCGTGTGGTCCGTCGCGCCCGGGCTGTCCATGCGGTTCTCCGACGACGCCGAGCACGCGGCGCTCGCGGCCAAGGCCGAGCAGGTGCGCGCCGCCGGGGTCCGGGACGTGTGGCTGCTGTTCGACGACGTGCCGTACGACCTGCCGCACCCCGACGACCTGGCGGCCTACGGCCCGGGGCAGGCGGGCAGCGGGCGGGCGCACGGCGAGGCGGCCGCGCGGTTCCGGGAGGCGTTCCTGCTGCCGCACGGCCTCACGGGGCCGATGACGGTGTGCCCCACGGACTACGCCGGCTGCGGGCGCTCGCCGTACCGCGACGCGCTGGCGACGGCGCTGCCCGCCGACGCGCGCGTGCTGTGGACCGGGCGGGACGTCGTCGTCGGCGCCGTCACGCGGGAGGACGTGCGCGCCGCGGCCGACGCGTTCGGGCGGCGGATCGTGCTGTGGGACAACTTCCCGGTCAACGACTTCGACCGGACGCGGCTGTTCCTCGGGCCGCTCACCGGGCGGCCGGGGGACGTCGACGGGCTGCCGCTCGACGGCGTCGTCGCGAACGCCATGATCGAGGCGGTGCCGTCCCGGCTGCCGCTCGCGACGGTCGGCGCCTGGGCGCGGGACCCCGCCGGGTACGACCCGGCGCGGGCGGCGGCGGACGCGCTGGCGCTGGTCGCCGGGCCGCGCGCGGGGGTCGTCGGGCCGCTGGTGCGCGCGTGCGCGTCGTGGCCGCCGGGGGCGCCGCGGGACCCGGGGCTCGCGCGGGCGACAGCCGGGGCGCTGGCCGGGGACGCGGGGGCGCTCGACGAGGTCGAGGAGCGGATGCGGGCGCTCGCGGGCTGCGCGGACGCGACCGGTGCGGGCCGGGACGCGGAAGCGGACGCGCTGGTGGCGGCGCTGCGCCCGTGGCTCGACGCCGCCGCGCACCTGTCTCTTCTCCACATCTGACGCTGCCGACGAAGGCCGT
>NZ_JBYTEP010000072.1:0-15014 GCF_058792015.1 Cellulomonas sp. EB106-03-03-XG116 | reverse complement strand
CCACCCGATCGATCGGGTGGTGGCGCGAGGACTGGGAGGGGAGGGCGCCGGCGCCGGGGCCGCGCGACCACCGGGCACCGGGCAGCCTCCCGCCCTAGGCTCGCCGCGTGCCCCGACGCCACGTCCGCCTCCGCCCCGCGCCCGCCGCCGCCGACGACGCCCGCCGGGTGGACGCGGACGTCCGCGCCGGCCTCGACGCCCTGCGGGCCGAGCTCGGCGTCCCCGTCGCGTTCCCGGACGACGTGCGCGCCGAGGTCGAGGCCGTGCTCACGGCCGGCCCGGCGAGCGCGCCCGCCGACGCGCCGGAGCGCGTCGACGCGACCGATGTCCCGTTCGTCACCGTCGACCCCGAGGGCTCCCGGGACCTGGACCAGGCCGTGCACCTCGAACGCCGCGGGGCGGGCTACCGGGTGCGGTACGCCATCGCCGACGTCGGCGCGTGGGTCCGCCCGGGCGGCGCGGTCGACGCCGAGGCCCGCCGCCGCGTCGTCACGCTCTACGCCCCGGACGGCCGCACGCCGCTGCACCCGCCGGAGCTCTCCGAGGGCGCCGCGAGCCTGCTGCCGGGCCAGGACGCCCCCGCCCTGCTGTGGGAGATCGACCTGGACGCGGATGGCGCGCCGACCGAGGTCCACGTCCGCCGTGCGACCGTCCGCAGCCGGGCCCAGCTCACCTACGAGGGGGCCCAGCGCGCGCTGGACGACGGCACCGCGGACGAGACCCTGGTCCTGCTCCGCGCGGTCGGCCGGCTGCGGCAGGCCGCCGAGGTCGCGCGGGGAGGGCTGACCCTGCCGACGCCCGAGCAGGTGGTCGAGGTGGACGCCCGGGGCCGCTGGAGCCTCACCAGCCGGGCGACCCTGCCGGTCGAGGAGTGGAACGCCCAGGTGTCGCTGCTCACCGGGATGTCCGCGGCCGGGCTCATGCTCGACGCCCGGGTCGGCGTCCTGCGCACCCTGCCGCCCGCCGACCCGCGGGACGTCGAGCGGCTGCGGTCGACCGCGCGGGCGCTCGGCGTGCCGTGGCCGGACGGCGCCGACCACGCCGACGTCGTCCGCGGGCTCGACGCGGGCGTGCCCGCGCACGCCGCCCTGCTCGCCGAGGCCACCACGCTGCTGCGCGGCGCGGCCTACGTCGCGTTCGACGGCACCGTGCCCGAGCAGCCGCTGCACGCCGCGATCGCCGCCCCGTACGCGCACGCCACCGCGCCGCTGCGCCGGCTGGTCGACCGGTTCGTCGGCGAGGTGTGCCTGGCCGTGTCCGCGGGCGTCGCGGTGCCGGCCTGGGCCCGCGAGGCGCTGCCGGACCTGCCCGCGCTGATGGCGGCGGGGGACCGGCGCGCGTCCGCGTACGAGCGCGGCTGCGTCGACCTGGTCGAGGCGGCGCTGCTCTCCTCGCGGGTGGGCGAGGAGTTCGACGGCGTGGTCGTCGACGTGCGGGACGGCGGGGAGTCCGGCGTCGTGCAGCTCCGGGACCCCGCCGTGCGCGGGCGCGTGGCGGGCGCCGCGCTGCCGCTCGGGACCGACGTCCGGGTGCGGCTCGACGAGGTGTCCGTCGCCGACCGCACGGTGCGGTTCGTGCTGGACGGGCAGACGCCCGCGGTCTGACGACCCGCGACGTGCGCCTGGGGTCGTCCGCCCGGTCCCAGGCGCCGTGCCCCGGCGCCGCCCGCCAGCCCGCGTGCCGGCGACGCCACCCCGGGCTAGCGTCGGCCGGGTGCCCCGCCGTCGACCCGCGGCTGTCGCCGCGTCCAGCCGGTGGACCGACCCCGACGGAGTCCGGGTCCCCGCCGGGGAGGTGCACGCCTGGGAGCCCGGGCGCAACGAGACGGTGTGCGGGCTGTCGCTGCACCGCTCGGCGCTCGAGCGGTTCCCGCACGTGCGGTGGGCGGACGTGCAGCCCGCCACGGGCCGGCACGCGGACGCCGTCGGGCGGGTGTGCCCGCGGTGCGCGGCCGGGACGGGGCGCGGCGCGACGAGAAGCCGTGGCGCCGCGTCGACCCGCGTCCGTAGGTGCCGGACCCCTGCCCGCCCCTCGCTACCGTGGCGGGCGTGCCCCTCGACCTGCGCCCGTACCAGCCGTCCGACGCCGAGGCGCTGACCGACCTCCTGCACCGGTCCTACGCCGGCCTCGCCGAGCGCGGCCTCGACTTCACGGCCGCGACCCAGGACGTCGCGCTGACGCGGTGGCGCGCGGAGGCCGGGCCGACGTTCGTCCTCGCCGACGCCGGCGCGCCGGTCGCGACCCTGACGCTCTCGCTGCCGCCCGCCCGGTTCCTCCAGGGGCTGACGCCCGAGGCAGCGGCACCCGGCCGGGGCTGGCTCAACCAGATGGCCGTCGACCCCGCGCACCGCGGGCGGGGTCTCGCGCGCCGGCTGCGGGACGCGGCGCTGGCGCACGCCGCCGCGCACGGCGTCACGGCGATCGGCGTCGACACCGCCGAGCCGGCCGGCGACCTCCTGGACCTGTACCGGCGGTGGGGCTTCGCGGAGCGGGACGTCATCCGGTGGCCGGACAAGACCTACGACAGCGTGGTCCTGGTGCGCGAGGTCGCGGGCTGACGGAGGGCCGGTCGGGCAGCCCGCTCAGGCGGTCGGCGTCCCGGCACCAGCCACCCGACGAGGGCGAACGCGACCGAGGTCGCCGCGAGCTCGAACAGGGCGCGACGCTCGCCGCGGCCGACGGCCCCGCGGGCGGGTTCGCCCCGCCACCTACCCGGGTGCGTCCGGTCCCGCGAGCGGCCACCCGCCCCGCGCGAGGTGCGCCGACACCCGCGCCACGTCCGCCTCCGACGCGGCGTCCAGCGTCGCCGCCCCCACCATGCGCTCGACGTCGGACGTGGTGATCTCCGCGCCCCGGCTCGCCAGCACCGCGAGGTCGCCCGCGATCTGGTGCACCTCGGTGTCGGTGAGCGACCGCCGGAGCAGGCCCAGCAGTACCACGTAGTCCTGCTGCGGCACGCCCGAGGGGTACCCCGCGCGCAGCCAGCGCAGCACCCGGGCTGGCCACGTGCCAGTCCCCGTCCCCGTCATCGCGGCCCCCTCACGCCTTCTCGACCAGCAGCGGGCCCCCGCCGAGGCTGACCTCGTACCCGAGCCCGGACGCCACGACGACGGTGATGCCGAGCACCACCCCGGCCACGGCCAGCGCGAAGCACAGCACGGCCAGGACCCGCCCCAGCGGGTGCGGCCGGGGCGCCGCGCCGGCCGCGTGCTCCTCGGCGTCGCCGCCCGCGCCCCACGCCGAGGCGCGCAGCCCGAGCCCGAACAGGACCGGCAGGCCGGCGCCCAGCACGAGCGACACCAGCAGCACCTGGCCGAGCATCCCCATCTCGGTCGCCAGCATCAGCGCACCCCTCCCGCCGCGGCCGGGCGGCGCTCGCGCGCCGGCTCCTGCCACTCGTCGTTGACGTTGCCCGCGTGCACGGCGTCCCGCCGCGACCGCACGTACATCGCGCCGCTCAGCGCGACGAGCACCAGGACCACGGCGACCGCCCCGAGCACCCCGCCGCCGAGGACGTGCGCCAGGAACCACGTGGCCGCGCCGACGAGGCCGGCGGCGGGCATCGTGATCAGCCAGGCGACGCCCATCCGGCCGGCGACGCGCCACCGCACGGTCGCGCCCGGCCGGCCCACGCCCGCGCCGAGCACGGAGCCGGTGGTCACCTGCGTCGTCGACAGCGGCAGGCCCAGGTGGCTGGACACCAGGATCGTCGCGGCGGAGGCGGTCTCCGCCGCCATGCCCTGCGGCGGGGCGATGTCGATCAGCCCCTTGCCGAGCGTCCTGATCATCCGCCACCCGCCGAGGTAGGTGCCGAGCGCGATGGCGAGGGCGCAGCAGACCTTGACCCACAGCGGGATCGCCGTCGTGCTGGTCCAGTGGCCCGAGGCGATGAGGGCGAGCGTGATCACGCCCATGGTCTTCTGCGCGTCGTTCGTGCCGTGCGCGAGCGACACCAGCGAGGCGGAGCCGATCTGGCCCCAGCGGAACCCGCGCTCGGTGTACCGCGCGGCGACGCCCACCGTGACCCGGTAGACGAACCAGGTGCCGGTCGCGGCGACCACGCCCGCGATGACGGGCGACGCGACCGCGGGGACCACGACCTTGCCGAGGATCCCGTCGGGCTCGCCGCCGTCGCCCGTCCAGTGCACCGCGCCCCAGCCGAGGCCGGCGACCGTCGCGCCGATCAGGCCCCCGAACAGCGCGTGCGACGAGCTCGACGGCAGGCCGAGCAGCCAGGTGAGCAGGTTCCAGACGATTGCCCCGACCAGCCCGGTCAGCACGATGAGGAGCAGCGCCTCGCCCCCGTCCTGCACGAGGTCGGCGCTGGGTGCGCCGTCGGACTCCTGGATCCGGACGACGGCGTTGGTGACGGTCAGCGCCACCTCGACGGAGAGGAAGGCACCCACCAGGTTGAGCACCGCGGAGAGGGTCACGGCCGCCTTCGGGGCAGCGCGTGCGTGGCGATGGACGTGGCCATCGCGTTCGCCGTGTCGTGGAACCCGTTCGTGAAGTCGAACGCGAGCGCGACGACGACCACCAGCACGAGGATGACGGTTGCAGCGTCCACGGCGCCCACCGTCCTCGCGGTCCCGCCGGCGCGCACCAGGGGCACCGTTGCGTCGGCGAGTCGTCGCCCGCCGTTCACCCGTGGCCGGGAACCCGAGCCGGGCCCCCGGGGCGGCGGGAGCGGCGGTGGAGTCGTCGTCAGCCGGTGAGCAGCGGCGTCAGGGCCACCACGACGCCGTCGGCGGGCCGGGTCGCGCCCTCGGCCGTCGCGCGGTCCGCCGCCACCGCCTCCTGCAGCTCGTCGAGGGCCCGCGCGAGGTCCGTGGCCGCGTGGTCCGCGTCGTCGGAGTCCTCGGTGCCGGCACCCGGCCCGTCGGGGCGCAGGGCCCGCACCAGGGCCGCGCCGGCCTCGATCGCGCGCGCGGTGCCCTCGCGGACCGCGTCGGCCCGCTCCTGGTCGTCGGCGTGCGCCGCGATCGGCACGTGCACGTCGCGCTCCTCGGGGGGCGTCGCCCCGGCCGCCGCGACGGTCCGCGAGGTGACGACCGCGCGCCGGACGTCGAGCGCCACCACGGCGGCGGCGTCCATCGACGCGGCGTGCCGGTCCTGCCGCTGGCGCCAGGAACGGTAGTGCCGGGCCGTCCAGTTGCCCCGCGCCGCCTCCTGCGCGTCGGCCACCGCCGCCTGCGCGTCCGCCCGCGCGGCCCGGAGCGGGCGGTCCGGCGGAACGGGCGCGTCGTCGTCGCGGACCGCCGCGGCGAGTGCGTCGAGGTGGTCGGAGGTCGCCGCCCGGAGCCGGTCGAGCGACCGCTCCGCGGGGGTCAGGGGGAGCGGCGGCACCACGAGGTTCACCGCGACGCCGACGAGCGCGCCGAACAGCGTCAGGCCGACGTACGCCGAGATGTACCCGACCGGGTCGGCGTTCCCGATGATCAGGACGAACAGCGCCGCCGTCGGCACCCACGAGCCCATGTCGCCGAGCAGCCGCCAGCCCGACAGCAGGACCCCGACCAGCACCACCACCGCCAGCCCCGCGACGCCCGGCAGGTCGAGCGCGTCGACCAGTCGCGCGACGACCGCGCCCAGCGCGATGGCCAGGACGGACTGGACCGACCGGCGCGTCGTGCCCCGGACCGTGACCGAGGTGGCGATGACCGCGCCGAGCGGCGCGTAGTAGGGGTAGTCGCTCCACGGGCCGGGGACGAGCCGCACGAGGACCCACGCGATCACCGCCGCCCCCGTCGTGCGGACGGCGCGCGTGAGCCAGGGACGGGTGGCGAGGAACCGCGAGGTCGCCGTGCCGGCGGCGCGGAACCGGGGCAGGCGGCGGGCGGCGGGGGGCGGCCCGGGCTCGGGTTCGAGGGCGGTGCGGTCGGTCATCGTGCCCAGCGTCGCCCGCGGTGCGCCCCCGCGCACCCGGGACGTCGACCTGGAGGCCGGCCTGCCCGGGACCTGCAGGGCGCCGCCCGGGCTCAGCGCGAGGCGGCGACGTCCGCGCTGCCGGTGCGGGCGGCGGCCCGCCGGCGCAGGTGCACCCGGAGCAGCGCGTGCAGCGCGACGTTCAGCCACGCGCAGCCGACCGCCAGCGCCACCACGGTGGCCGTCGCCCACGCGGACGGGCCGAGCAGCAGGCCGAGGGTCCACGGCAGGCCGAACGGCAGCGTGGCGAGCAGCGCCAGCCCGGCCCCGATGTTGGCGTCCTCGACCGGGCGCGAGGCGAGCACGACGAGCAGCACGGTGACGACGGCGACGGCCGCCGCGTGGGCGACGAGCAGGCGGGGGACGCGGCGCGGTCGGGGGGGGCCATCGCCCCATCGTCCCCGGGACCGCGCCGCGCCGCCGCTCGGGCGGGACGGCGGCGATCGACGGCGGCACGACGTCCGGGTCGAGCACCGCGGGAGCCCCGCCGGGGGCGACGGCCGACCCCCGCGCCGCTAGCGTGGGCCGCATGGGCGGGCGGATGACGGCGGAGGAGTTCCGGGCGGCCGACGGCGTCGCGGACTGGCGGGTCGGGCCGGACGGCGCGCACGCGCGGTTCCGCACGGGGTCGTTCGCGGCGGGGGTCGAGCTGGTCGACGCGATCGGCGAGCTCGCCGACGCCGCGGACCACCACCCGGACGTCGACCTGCGGTACCCCGCCGTCGGGGTGCACCTCGTGTCGCACGACGTCGCCGGCCTGACGGACCGCGACCTCGACCTCGCCCGCCGCATCTCCGCCGCCGCGCGGGAGCTGGACGTCCCCGCGGAGCCGGTCGCGGACGACGCCCCCGTCGTCGACGAGCAGGGCCGCACCGAGCCCGTCCCCGACGGTGACGAGGTGCAGACGCTCCTCGGTTTCCTCGACTTCCACCGCGCGACCCTGGAGTGGAAGACCCGCGGAGTCGACGCCGCCGGGCTCGCGGCCACCGTCGGCGCGTCGACGATGACGCTGGGCGGTCTGCTCAAGCACCTGGCCTACGTCGAGGAGGACTGGTTCTCCCGCGCGCTCCACGGTCGCGAGCGCGGCGAGCCGTGGGCCTCCGTCGACTGGTCCGCGGACCGGGACTGGGAGTGGCACTCCGCCGCGGACGACGACCCGGAGGAGCTGCGCGCGCTCTGGCACGCGGCGGTCGAGCGGTCCCGGGCGGACGTCGCGGCGGCCCTCGCGGCGGGCGGGCCGGACGCCCCTGCGGCGCGCGCCTGGCCCGACGGCCGGACGCCGCACCTGCGGTGGATCCTCACGCACATGATCGAGGAGTACGCCCGCCACAACGGGCACGCCGACCTGCTGCGCGAGGCGGTCGACGGTCAGGTCGGGGAGTAGCGACACCCGCCGTTCACCCGCGTTCACCGACCCCGGGTACCGTCGAGGGCAGCACACCGCCCGCACGACCCCGGAGCCGCACGCCGTGAACGACGCCCGACCCGCCCTGCCCGCCGCCGTCCTCTGGGACATGGACGGCACCCTGGTCAACACCGAGCCGCTCTGGATGGCGGCCGAGACGGAGCTGGTCGAGTCCTGGGGCGGCACCTGGACGCACGAGGACGGCCTGACCCTCGTCGGCAACCCGATGAAGGTCTCCGGCGAGATCCTCCGGGGCCGCGGCGTCGGCCTGAGCGTCGACGAGATCGTCGACTTCCTCAACAAGCGCGTCGCCGCGGCCGTCGCCGAGGACACCCCGTGGCAGCCGGGCGGCCGCGAGCTGCTCGCCGCGCTGGCGGCGGCCGGGGTGCCGCAGGCGCTCGTCACCTCGTCCTACGCGGAGCTGGCCGAGCCGTTCGCGCGGGTGGCCGGCGTGTTCGCGACCGTGGTCGCGGGCGACGAGGTCGAGCGGCCCAAGCCGGACCCCCAGCCCTACCTGCTGGCGGCGGAGCGGCTGGGCGTCGACATCGCCGACTGCGTGGTCGTCGAGGACTCGCCGACCGGCATCACCTCCGGCGTCGCCTCGGGCGCCCGGGTGCTCGCGGTCGAGGTGTTCCGGGAGCTGCCGGAGATCGACGGGCTGAACAAGACCGGGTCGCTCGCCGACGTCTCCGTCGACGACTTCGCGCGGATCCGCTCGGGCGCGGTGCTGGACCTGCTGGGCTGACCCGGCGGGCGCGGCGGCGGGTCGACGGCCCCCGCGCCCCGTCGACGGGACCCCGGCCGCGCCGGCGGCGACCCCGGGCCCTACGGTCGTGCCATGACGGCGGGCCGCGACCGGCACTGGGGCGTCCTCGGCGTGCCGTCGAGCCGGGCGGCGCACTGGCCCGGGCTGGAGAAGGGGCCCGCCGCTCTCCGCGCCGCCGGGCTCGTCGACGCCCTGGCGGCCGCCGGCGCGTCGGTGACCGACCACGGCGACCGGCCGGTCGCGAGGTGGCGCGCGGGCGCCGGGGCCGGCCTCGGGGCGAGCGGCGGGCCGCACGACCCTGACGGCGTGGCGGCGGTGCTGCGCGACGCCCGCGACGCCCTCGCCGGGGTGCTGGCCGTGGGGGAGACGCCGCTCGTCCTCGGCGGCGAGTGCACGCTGGCCCTCGCGCTCGTCGCCGCGGCGGTCGGGGCGCACGGCGACGTCGGGCTGGTGTACGTCGACGGCGGGCAGGACCTGCAGCTGCCCGCGGACCACCCCGAGGAGCCGATCCTCGACTCGATGGGCGTGGCGCACCTGCTCGACCTGCCGGGGACGGTCGACGCGCTCGCCGGCCTGGGCCCGCGCCGGCCGCTGCTCGACGGGGACGCGTTGTGCTTCCTCGGCTTCGGCGACGACGACGAGGACGAGCACGACCTCGTGCCGAGCGCGCGGATCCCGGCCGCCGACGTGGCCGCCGACCCCGACGGCGCGGCGGCCCGCGCGCTCGCCGCGGTCGCGGGGCGGGGCGGGCGCCCGTTCCTGGTGCACGTGGACGTGGACGTCCTCGACGCGCTGCTGCTGCCCGGCGCCGACGTCCCGCAGTACGGCCGGGGGCTCACGCTCGACGTGCTGGTCGCGGTGCTGGAGCCGCTGGTGGCGGACCCGCGGCTGGCGGGGATGACCCTCGTCGAGCACAACCCGGACCACGACCCCGACGGCGGCTCCGCGCGCCGGCTCGTCGCCGCGCTGGCCCCGGTGCTGGCCGCGCGCCGCGAGCCCTGACGCGCGGGCTCGGACCGCCGCGCGTTCCCCGGCTCGCGTCCGGGGCGCTGCCCCGCATCCGACGCCAGGTCGCGCGTCCCCGGGTCAGGCGCCGCGCGTCCCGGGGCCCAGACCCCGCGTCCTCGCGACCGCGCGCCCCCGGCCGGAGGTCAGGACGCCTGCGCCGCCGGCACGACCCCGATCGCCCGCTCCACCGCGCCCTCCGGCACCTCCGGGGGCGTCCCGCCCCAGGCGGGGCACACGGCGCGGTGCGCGCACCAGTCGCACAGCCGGGACTTCCGCGGCCGCCACTCGCCCGTGCGTGCCGCCTCCTCGACCTGCGCCCACAGCGACCGCAGCCGCAGCTCCAGCGTGCGCATCTCGGCCTCGGACGGCGCGTGCCGGAGGATCTGCCCGTCGCCGAGGTAGACGAGCTGGAGCAGCTTGGGGAGCACGCCGCGCTCGCGCCACAGCACGTAGGCGTAGAACCGCATCTGGAACAACGCCGAGCCCTCGAAGCCGGGGTTGGGCGACTTCCCGGTCTTGTAGTCGACCACCCGCAGCGCGCCGTCGGGCGCGACGTCGATCCGGTCGACGATGCCGCGCAGCTGCGGGCCGTCCTCCATGAGCGTCCGCACCGCGAGCTCCCGGTCGCCGGGCTGCAGCCGGTTCGGGTCCTCGAGCGTGAAGTAGGTGTCCAGCAGCAGGCGCGCGCTGCCGAGCCAGGCCTCGCGCTCGTCGTCCGTGGCGAACATCGTCACCACCTCGGGTGACCGCTCCAGCAGCGCGTCCCACGCGGCCGGCACCAGCAGGTGCGCGGCAGCGGGGGTGCGCTCGCCGAGCGGGAGGTCGTACAGCCGCTCCAGGACCGTGTGCACGAGCGTGCCGCGGGCGGCGGCGAGGCTCGGCGGCTCCGGGAGCCGGTCGACCACCCGGAACCGGAACAGCAGCGGGCACTGCTGGAAGTCGTTGGCGCGCGACGGCGACAGGCCCGGGACGCGCGGCTCGGGCGCGGCCTCGACGTCGCCGGCGTCGGCGCCGTCGGCGGACACGGGGGCGAGCAGCTGCGGGTCGGTGGTCGTCACGACGACGAGCCTAGGCGCCACCACCGACACCCCCGCCGACCCCCACGCCGGAGCCCCCGTCGACGCCCACGCAGGCGCCCACCCCGGCACCCGCGCCGGCCCGCACCGCCCGGCCACGTAGCCTTCCCCCGTGGCAGAGAGAACGCGGGGCTGGGTCGTCGGGCGCGTGGCGGGGACGCCGGTCGTCCTGAGCCCGAGCAGCCTGCTCGTCGTGGCGGTGATCGCCCTGGTGTTCGCGCCCTCGGTCCGGTACCGCGCGCCCGGGCTCGGCACGGGGTCGACGTACGTCGTGGCGCTCGTCGTCGGGCTGCTCCTCCTGCTGTCCGTCCTCGTCCACGAGCTCGCCCACGGCCTGACCGCGCGCGCCCGCGGGCTCCAGGTCCGCGAGTACGCCCTGACCCTGATCGGCGGCCACACCGCGTTCCACGGCCGGATCACGCCGTTCACCGAGGGGCTGGTCGCGGTCGTCGGCCCGATCGCCAACCTGGTCCTCGCCGGGGTCTTCTGGCTCGTCGCCGGCGTCGCCGACCCGTTCGGCCTCGCCGCGCTCGTGCTGTACGCCGCCGCCTACAGCAACGCGTTCGTCGGGCTGTTCAACCTCGTGCCCGGGCTGCCGCTCGACGGCGGCATGGTCCTCGAGTCGATCGTGTGGGGCGCGACGGGGGACCGACGGCGCGGTGCGCTCGTCGCCGGCTGGGTCGGCCGGGTGTTCGCGGTGGGCTTCGCCGCCTGGGTGATCCTGCTGCCGATGGTGCGCGGCGGCAGCCCCGATCTGTGGGCCGTCGCCTGGGCGGCCCTCGTGGGCGCCTTCCTGTGGTCGGGCGCCTCGGCGGCGATCCAGGGCGCCCGCGCCGGGCGGGCCGTGGACGCGCTGCACGTCGGCTCCGTCGGCACCCGCGCGGTCGGCGTCCCGGCGACCGCGGTGCTCGCCCAGGCCGACGCCGCCCGCGGGCAGACCGGCGCCGACGCGGTCGTGCTGCTCGCCCCCGACGGCCGTCCCGCCGCGTACGTCGACCCGCAGGCGGCCGACGCCGTCCCCGCCGCCGACCGGGCGCACGTCCCGCTCACGGCCGTGGCCGTCACGCTGCCCGCCGGGGCGGTCGTCGACGCCGCGCTCCGCGGGCCGGAGCTCGTGCAGGCGGTCGCCGCGGTGTCCCGGTTCTCGCCCGTCGCGGCCGCCGTCCGGGACGGCCAGGTGGTCGCGCTCGTGCGCAGCGCGGACGTGGCGGCGGCGCTGCGCCCCTAGGATCGACCCCCGTGACCGAGCAGACCCCCGCGCCCGAGCCCGCCGCCGCCCCCACGCCGACGGGCGCCGACCAGCGCCGCGGCCTGCTGCGGGTGGGGGAGCGCGTCCAGCTGACCGACCCCCGCGGCCGGCTGCACACCATCACCCTCGCGCCGGGCGCGACGTTCCACACGCACAAGGGCTACTTCCGGCACGAGGAGCTCATCGGCGCGCCCGAGGGCACGACCGTGACGAGCAGCGGCGGCGTCGAGTACCTGGCGCTGCGCCCGCTGCTCAGCGACTACACGCTGTCGATGCCGCGCGGCGCGGCGGTCGTCTACCCGAAGGACGCCGGCCAGATCGTCGCGATGGCGGACATCTACCCGGGCGCCCGCGTGGTCGAGGCCGGCGTCGGCTCCGGCGCGCTCACGATGTCGCTGCTGCGCGCGGTCGGCGACGGCGGCCGGCTGCACTCCATCGAGCGCCGCGAGGACTTCGCCGCCATCGCCCGCGGCAACGTCGAGACCTTCTTCGGCGGGCCGCACCCGGCGTGGCGGCTGTCCGTCGGCGACCTCTCCGACGTGCTGCCCGTCGCGGAGGCGCCCGGCGAGGTCGACCGCGTCGTCCTGGACATGCTCGCGCCCTGGGAGAACCTCGACGCCGTCGCCACCGCCCTCGCCCCGGGCGGCGTGCTGATCGCCTACGTCGCCACCGCCACCCAGCTGTCCCGGCTCGCCGAGGACGTGCGCGCCGACGGCAGGTACACCGAGCCGCAGGCGTGGGAGTCCATGGTCCGCGGCTGGCACCTGGAGGGCCTCGCGGTCCGCCCGCAGCACCGGATGATCGGCCACACCGGCTTCCTGCTCACCACCCGCCGGCTCGCCGACGGCGTCCTGCCGCCGCTGCGCAAGCGCCGCCCGGCCAAGGGGTCGCAGCCGGGGGAGGCCGCGCTCGTCGACGAGGTCGGCGACGTCGTGACCAGCAGGTCCTTCCAGGAGGTGCCCGACGCCGAGTGGACCCCCGAGGCCCTCGGCGAGCGCGCCGTCTCCGACAAGAAGGTGCGCAAGGTCCGGCGCGACGTCGGCCAGGCACCCGAGGCCGACTGAGCCGGCAGGAGCCCCGCACGAGCCACGGCGAGGCGGCGCGGCTCCGATTGACACGTGTGGTTAGGGTCTCCCCACGACAGCCCCACAGCGCCGTGAGGTCGACCCGCGATCGGAGGTACCGGCGATGACGGAACCGACAGCACGCGACCTGCAGCGCGAGCTCGCGCTCCTGGCCGCCAAGAACGAGCGCATGTCCGACGCGCTCGTGGCCGCGCGCGACCAGATCATCGAGCTCAAGCGCCAGATCGACGACCTCGCGAAGCCCCCGGGCACCTTCGCGACGTTCCTCGCCGCGCGCGAGGACGGCACCGTCGACGTGGTGTCCGCGGGCCGCAAGATGCACGTCGGCGCCAGCCCCGCCATCGACGTCCACCGGCTGCGCCCGGGACAGGAGGTCATGCTCAACGAGGCGCTCACCGTCGTCGAGGCCGGCGGCTACGAGCAGGTCGGTGAGCTCGTGACGGTCAAGGAGCTCATCGGGCGGGAGCGCGCGCTCGTCGTCGGGCGCGGCGACGAGGAGCGCGTCGTGCGCCTCGCCGGCCAGGTGCTGGACGGCTCCGTCCGCGTCGGCGACGCCCTCACCGTCGAGGCCCGCAGCGGCTTCGTGTTCGAGCGGGTCCCGCGGGCCGAGGTCGAGGACCTCGTGCTCGAGGAGGTCCCGGACATCGACTACGCCGACATCGGCGGCCTCGGCCCGCAGATCGAGCAGATCCGCGACGCCGTCGAGCTGCCGTTCCTGCACCCCGACCTGTTCCGCGAGCACGGCCTCAAGCCGCCGAAGGGCGTCCTGCTCTACGGTCCGCCCGGGTGCGGCAAGACGCTCATCGCCAAGGCCGTCGCGCACTCGCTCGCCGCGACGTCCGCCCGCGCCCGCGGCGAGGAGGTCACCGAGGCCAAGTCGTACTTCCTCAACGTCAAGGGCCCGGAGCTGCTGAACAAGTACGTCGGCGAGACCGAGCGGCACATCCGGCTGATCTTCTCCCGGGCACGGGAGAAGGCCTCGCAGGGTCACCCCGTCGTGGTGTTCTTCGACGAGATGGAGTCGCTGTTCCGCACCCGCGGCACCGGCGTGTCCAGCGACGTCGAGACCACGATCGTCCCGCAGTTGCTCGCCGAGATCGACGGCGTCGAGCGCCTGGAGAACGTCATCGTCATCGGCGCCTCCAACCGCGAGGACATGATCGACCCGGCGATCCTGCGGCCCGGGCGCCTGGACGTGAAGATCAAGATCGAGCGGCCCGACGCCGAGGGCGCCCGCGAGATCTTCGCCAAGTACCTCACCCCGGACCTGCCGATCCACGCCGACGACCTCGCCGAGCACCACGGCTCCACCGCCGCGGCCGTCGACGCGATGATCGCCCGGGCGGTCGAGCGGATGTACTCCGAGAACGAGGAGAACCGGTTCCTCGAAGTCACCTACGCGAGCGGCGACAAGGAGGTCCTGTACTTCAAGGACTTCAACTCCGGCGCGATGATCCAGAACGTCGTCGACCGCGCCAAGAAGTCGGCGATCAAGGACCTCCTCGCGACCGGCCAGCGCGGCCTGCGCGTCGAGCACGTCCTCACCGCGTGCGTCGACGAGTTCAAGGAGAACGAGGACCTGCCGAACACCACCAACCCCGACGACTGGGCGCGCATCTCCGGCAAGAAGGGGGAGCGCATCGTGTTCATCCGCACGATCGTCCAGGACAAGAAGGGCGAGGAGGCCTCGCGCCGGATCGAGAACGTGCAGAGCACAGGGCAGTACCTGTAGCGGACCGCCACCCCGCCGCTCCGACCGGGGCCCGCCGTCGACTCAGACGGCGGGCCCTGCTCGCGCACAGGGACCGCACAGCGCCGCGCGGCTTGATGGTCGTACCCGGTTCACCGGGCGTTCATCCCCGACCCGCGAGGTGCCCATGCCTGCCGCCGCCCTGTTCGCCGCCGATCTCGTCGCGATCGCCGTCCTGACCTTCGCCCTGTACTTCCCCCGGCACCGCCGGCGCGACCTCGTCGTCGCGTTCCTCGGCGTCAACGTCGGCGTCCTCGCCGTCGCCGGCGCCCTGTCGACGAGCACCGTCGGCGCGGGGCTCGGGCTCGGCCTGTTCGGCGTCCTGTCGATCATCCGGCTGCGGTCCTCCGAGATCGACCAGCGCGAGGTGGCCTACTACTTCGCGGCCCTGGCGCTCGGGCTCATCGGCGGGCTCGGCTCGTCGCTCGGCGCGCTGGCCCTCGTCCTCATGGCGATGGTCCTCGCGGCCCTGTACGTCGGCGACCACCCGCGGCTGCTGCGCGGCTACCGGCAGCAGGTCGTCGTGGTCGACCGGGCTTTCGGCGACCACGCCGCCCTCGTCGCGCACCTCGAGCAGCTGCTCGGCGCCCGGGTGCACGCCGCGACCGTGCAGCGGCTGGACCTGGTGGACGACACGACCGTCGTCGACGTGCGGTACGCCGCGCCGCCGGCGGGGTCGCGGGGCCCGGCCGGGTCGCGCCGCCCGGCGCCTGTCTCTTCTCCCCACCTGACGCTGCCGACGAAGGCCGT
>NZ_JBYTEP010000071.1:0-15664 GCF_058792015.1 Cellulomonas sp. EB106-03-03-XG116 | reverse complement strand
CGGTGCGTCCCCCCGGCCGGTCCAGCGGTTGCCGACCAGCGCGGGGCACGGGACCGTCGGTGGATGGGACGACGACACGACCGCACCGTGCACCGCACCCACGCCGGCCCGGGCCCCGTGCCCGGCGACCCGACCATCGCGCTCCCGCCGCCCCGGCGCCGCGGGACGGCCGCCGGGCTGCTGCTGCGCAGCGCCGTGCTCGGCGTCGCCGCGGGCAGCCGGGCGTCGCTCGCGCTCGCGGCCCCGACGCTGGCCGACCCCTCCAACGGGGGGCTCAAGCGCCTGGGCGCCCGGCTGGGCGTCCTCGTCGAGCTCACCGGCGACAAGCTGCCGAGCACCCCGAGCCGGCTGAACCCGCCCGGGCCGCAGAGCCGCGCGGTGGCGGCGGCGCTCGGCGGCGTGGCGCTGGCGCGGCAGCGGGGGCGCTCGGTGGTCCTGCCGGCGGCGACGGCGGCGCTGTTCTCGGCCGCCGGCACCTGGGGCGGCGCCGCGTGGCGCGCCTGGGCGGCGCAGCGGGGGCCGGACTTCCGCGGCGCGTTCGCCGAGGACGCGGTGGCGCTGACCCTGGCGACCCTGGCCGCGCGCACCCGCCGCTGACCCCGGGGGAGCCGGCGCGGCGCCCCCTCGGCGCCCCCCGGCCCCCTCGCCGGCCGAGAGGGCGACCGACGCGTCGAGTGAGCAGTCGCCGGCTACTCGCCCGACGCGTCGGGCACTCGCTCGGCGCGCGACGCGCGGGCCGTCGCGACGCGCACGTGCGCCGCCATGCCGCCGTCGCCGAACGTCGGCTGCACCAGCGGCAGCGCCGGGTCGGCCGCCACCAGCGCCTCCCACTCGCCGAGCCGGCGCACCGCGGTCGCCTCCTGCGCGACCAGCACGTCCGCCAGGTGCGCGTCGTAGGCCGCGAGGTGCTTGCCGACCAGCCCGCGGAACAGCGCGAGCCGGTGCTCCATGCTCCGCACGTTCGCGGACGCGGGCGCCGTCCGGTACTCCAGCAGCGGCTCCGGGGCGACCGCGACCCGCCCGCCGCCCGCGAGCATCCCCAGGTACAGGTCCCAGTCCTCGAACCCGGAGCGCATCGCCTCGTCGTACCCGCCGGCGCGCTCCCAGGCCGCGCGCCGCAGCACCGCGGACCCCGGGCAGGCGTTCCGGTGCAGGAAGTCGACGAGCGTGCCGCCGCCCGGCCGGACCACCCCGGAGGCGACCCCGAACAGCGCCAGCCAGGACGACGCCGCGACCGCGCCGGGGTCGGCGAGCAGGGGCGCGACGCGCGCGAGGAACGTCGGCGCCACCCGGTCGTCGCCGTCGAGCACCAGCACCAGCGGCGCCCGCGTCGCCGCGATCCCGGCGTTCCGCGCCGCGCCCACCCCCGCGTCGTCCTGGCGGAGCACCCGGACGCCGTCGGCGCGCAGCCGGTCGAGCACGGCCAGCGACGCGGCGTCCGTCGACCCGTCGTCGACCACCACGAGCTCGGCGCAGGGCGTGGTCTGCGCGCGGACCGAGGCGACGGCCGCGGCGACCTGCTCGCGCTGGTCGTGGGCGGTGACGACGACGGCGACCTCCACGCCGGGCACGCTGGCGCGGCGGGCGGGGGCGACCCTGGGCGCCGCGCCCTGGCGACGCGTCGGTCGCAGGATGCGTGGCCCGTGCACGGTCACAGTTGCATAACAGAGCACCACCCGGGCTGTGCTTCCTATTGGACCTTTGCCTACTGTGACCGTGCACAGCGAGGTGAGGGAGCAGGAGCGGGATGACGGAGTTCGGCTGGCCGACGCAGGGGATCTCCTACGGAGGCGACTACAACCCGGAGCAGTGGCCGCGCCACGTCTGGGACGAGGACGTCGCCCTGATGCGCGAGGCGGGCGTCAACCTGGTCAGCGTCGGCATCTTCTCCTGGGCGCTGCTCGAGCCGCGCGAGGGGGAGTACGACTTCGCCTGGCTCGACGACGTGATCGACCTGCTGCACGCGAACGGCATCGCGGTCGACCTCGGCACCCCCACCGCCGCGCCCCCGGCGTGGTTCTACGCGACCTACCCGGAGGCGCGCGTCGTCACCCGTGACGGCACCGCTCTGGGCCCGGGCTCGCGCGGCATGGTCTCGCCGTCGTCGCCGGAGTACCGCGCCGCGGCGGCCCGGATCGCGGGCGAGCTCGCCCGCCGGTACGCCGACCACCCGGCCGTCGTGATGTGGCACGTCCACAACGAGTACGGCGCGCCGGTCGGCGAGGACTTCTCCCCGGCGTCGGTCGCGGCGTTCCGCGACTGGCTGCGCGCGCGCTACGGCACGCTCGACGGCCTGAACGCCGCGTGGGGCACCGCGTTCTGGGGCCAGGTGTACGGGGAGTGGGAGCACGTCGGCGCGCCCGCCGCGACGGCCTCGACGCCCAACCCGGCGCAGCGGCTCGACTTCGCGCGGTTCACGGACGAGCAGCTGCGCGCGTGCTTCTGCGCCGAGCGGGACGCGATCCGCGCGCACGCCGCCCAGCCGGTGACCACGAACTTCATGGCGCACCAGTCGTACAACACCGACCTCTGGCGCTGGGCCCGCGAGGTCGACGTCGTGTCCGACGACCACTACCTGTGGTCCCCGGACGAGGACGCGCACGTCGGCCTGGCGCTGTCCGCGGACCTGACCCGGTCCGTCGCGCGCGGCAAGCCGTGGATCCTCATGGAGCACTCGACGTCGGCGGTGAACTGGCAGGGCCACAACATCGCCAAGCGCCCGGGGGAGATGCACCGCAACGCGTTCACCCACCTGGGTCGCGGCGCGGACGGCATCCTGTTCTTCCAGTGGCGCGCCTCCCGCTCCGGCGCGGAGAAGTTCCACTCGGCGATGCTGCCGCACGCCGGCACCGGGTCCCGGGTGTTCCGCGAGGTCGTCGACCTGGGCGCGAAGCTCGGCCGGCTCGCCGAGGTCCGGGGCTCGCGGGTGCAGGCGGACGTCGCCGTGCTCTACGACTGGGAGTCGCTCTGGGCGCAGGACCTCGAGTGGCGGCCGTCGGACGAGCTCGGCTTCCGCGAGCGGGTCCGCGCGTACTACGAGCGGCTGTGGCGGGACGGCGTGACCGTCGACTTCGCGCACCCCGAGGACGACCTGTCCGGCTACCGCCTCGTGGTGGCGCCGTCGTCGTACCTGGTCACGCAGGCGGCCGGCAAGAACCTCGCCGACTACGTCGCCCAGGGCGGCACCCTGCTGGTGTCCTGCTTCGCGGGCGTCGTCGACGAGCACGACGCCGTGCACGAGGGCGGCTTCGGCGCGCCGCTGCGCACCGCGCTGGGCCTCACGGTCGAGGAGTTCCTGCCGGTGCGCCCGCAGCACGAGGTCGCGGTCGACCTGGACGGCGCGACGATCCCGACCGCGGCGTGGAGCGAGCACCTGGCCCTGGACGGCGCCGAGGTCCGCGGCACCTACCGCGGCGGCCCGGCGGACGGCCTGCCCGCGATCACCCGGCACGCGCACGGCGCCGGCGCCGGCTGGTACGTGAGCACGAAGCTGGGCGTCGACGCGCTCGCCCCGGTGCTCGCCGCGGTCTACGCGGACGCGGGCATCGCACCGTCGGGGCTGCCGGAGGGCGTCGAGGTGACGGTCCGGCGCGGCGACGCGCACGACTACGTGGTCGCGGTGAACCACCGCGACGAGCCGGTCACCCTCGCGGTGCCCGGTACCGAGCTGCTCTCCGGCACCGACGCCGGCGAGTCGTACGAGGTCGGCGCGGGCGAGGTGGCGGTGCTGCGCACCGCCGCGCGCCCGCAGGGGGGTGGTCGCTGACCGCACGACCGCGGCTGCCGCCCGCCCCGCCGGACCCCTCCGGCGGCCGGGGTGGCCGGCAGCCCGTACCGCGGTGGCGCACCGAGCGCCCCCGCACCCACCACGGGTCGCAAGGACGCGATCGACGCGCGAGCGGCGGCCCTCCCGGAAAGGACGACACATGCGCAGGCACTTCGCAGCCGGCGTCGCCGCAGCGGCGACCGTGGCCCTCCTCGCCGCGTGCAGCGGCGACCCCGCCCCCGCCACGACGGCCGACGGCGGCACCGCCGCGGCGGGCTCGGGCGGCGAGCTCGTGATCTGGTCCGACGCCGAGCGCGCCGAGGCGATCAAGAACGCCGCCGCGGACTTCGAGGCGGACAGCGGCGCGACCGTCACGGTCGTGCAGAAGAACTTCGAGGACCTCCGGGCCGACTTCCTCGCCCAGGTCCCCACGGGCGAGGGCCCGGACATCACCGTCGGCGCGCACGACTGGCTCGGCGAGTTCGTCGAGTCCGGCGTCGTCGACACGATCAGCCTCGGCTCCCGCGCCGACGACTTCGAGCAGGTCACGCTCGACGCCTTCACCTACGACGGCCAGCTGTACGCGCTGCCGTACGCGCAGGAGTCGGTCGCGCTGATCCAGAACACCGCGCTGGTCGGGGACACCGCCCCGCAGACGTTCGACGAGATGATCCAGATGGCGACCGACGCCGGCTTCGCCGACCGGCCGTTCATCCTCTACACGAACGGCGCCGAGGGCGACATGTACACGTCGTACGCCTTCCAGACGTCGTTCGGCGCCCCGGTGTTCGTGCAGGACGAGGACGGCTCGTACACCTCCGAGGTCGGCATGGGCGGCGACGCCGGCCTGGCGTACGCCCGGTGGATCCACGAGAACGGCTCGGCCGGCACCGGCTACTTCACCGACACGGTGGACTACGACATCGGCAACGAGCTGTTCGCGACCGGCCAGTCGCCGTTCATCATCCAGGGCCCGTGGACCATCCCCACGTACCAGGACGCGGGCGTCGACGTCGCGGTCAGCCCGATCCCGTCGGCCGGCGGCGGCACCGCGGCGCCGTTCGTGGGCGTGCAGGGCTTCTACCTGTCGGCGCAGTCGTCGAACGCGCTGCTCGCGAACGACTTCCTCGCGAACTACGTCGCCACCGACGAGGCGCAGCAGGCGCTGTACGACGCCGACCCGCGCATCCCGGCTCTCACCGCCGTGGCCGAGCAGGTCAGCGACGACCCGGTCATCGCCGGCTTCCTCGCGTCGGCGCAGAACGGCGTGCCGATGCCGAACATCCCCGAGATGGGCGCCGTCTGGGACTTCTGGAACGCCGCGCAGATCGCGCTGATCACCGGCCAGGACCCCGACAGCACCTGGACCTCCATGGTCACCAGCGTCGAGTCCGCGATCGGCTGACCCCCGGGTGCGGGCCTGTCTCTTCTCCCCACCTCCGAACCCACAAGACATGGCGCCTGATCTGGGGCGGGGCGTGCGCGCCCCGCCCGCACCACCGGCACCACCCCGGGCCGCGCGCCCGCCTCCCCGGGACCCGCGCCCGCCACCACCCGCACGAGGAGCAACGATGTCCGTCGGCACGAGCACCGCCGAGCACCCGCCCGGGACCCCGCCCGACCGGTCCGGCGAGCCGGGCTCCCCGGAGCCCCGCGAGTCGCACGCCCGCGCGTGGCGCGGCCTCGGCTGGGGCTTCGCCGTGAAGCTCCTGCTGATGATGGTGGTCAACGCGGGCGGCGTGCTGGCGATCCTCTCGGCGTACCGGGCGGGCGCCTGGGTGGTGCTCGCCGCGCTGGTCGTGCTGCTCGCCGCGGCCGACTGGATCTACTTCGCCCGCCGCGCCCTGCCGCTGAAGTACCTGTTCCCCGGCCTGGTGTTCCTCGCCGTGTTCCAGATGTTCACGCTGCTCTACACGGGCTACGTGGCCTTCACCAACTACGGCACCGGCCACCTCGGCAGCATGCAGCAGGCCGTCGACGCCGCGCTGATCCAGGACGAGCGCCAGGTCGAGGGCTCGCCGGAGTACCCGCTCGCGGTGGTGCGCGACGGCGACGCGCTCGGGTTCGCGGTGAACGACGACGGGACCGTCCGCGTCGGCACGGCCGAGGAGCCGCTGGACGCGGTCGGCGGTGCGCAGGTCGACGACCGCGGCACGCCGGTCGCGGTGCCCGGCTGGGAGGTCGTGCCGCGCGCCCAGCTGTACGCGGACGCCGACCTGCAGGCCGAGGTCGTCGCGCTGCGCGTCCCGGTGTCCGACGACGCCGAGGACGGCTCGCTGCGCACCCGCGAGGGATCGACCGCCGCGGTGTACACCTCGCGGCTGGTCTGGGACCCCGACGCGCAGACCATCACCAACACCGAGACCGGCGCCGTCTACAGCCCCAGCGACCGCGGGCAGTTCGTCGCCGAGGACGGCGAGCGGCTGGCCGCCGGCTGGTACGTGAACGTCGGGTTCGACAACTTCGTCCGGGCCTTCACCGACGCGAGCTACGCGGGGCCGCTGCTCAAGGTCGCCGTCTGGACGTTCGCGTTCGCGATCCTCACCGTGCTCACGAGCTTCGGCCTCGGCCTGCTGTTCGCGCTGATCTACAACGACCCGCGGATCCGCGGCCGCAAGGTGCTGCGGACGCTGTTCATCCTCCCGTACGCGTTCCCGGCGTTCATGTCCGCCCTGCTGTGGCGCGGGATGCTCAACTCCGAGTTCGGCGTCGTCAACGACTGGTTCTTCTTCGGCGCCGACATCGGCTGGCTGTCCGACCCCTGGCTCGCCAAGGCCGCCATCCTCTGGGTCAACCTCTGGCTGAGCTACCCGTACTGGTTCCTGGTCACCACGGGCGCGCTGCAGGCGCTGCCGGGCGACGTCATGGAGGCCGCGCGGGTGGACGGCGCCGGGCGCTGGCGGCAGTTCCGCTCGATCACGCTGCCGATGCTGCTCGTGTCGACCGCGCCGCTGGCCATCGCGTCGTTCGCCTTCAACTTCAACAACTTCACGATCATCTACATGCTCACCGGCGGCGGCCCGGCGTTCCCCGGGGTCAGCACCCCGATGGGGTCGACGGACATCCTGATCTCCGCGATCTACCAGATCTCCGGGGTGTCGGGCGGCCGCGCCGACTACGGCCTGGCCAGCGCCCTGTCGATCGTGGTGTTCGTCGTGATCGGCGTCGTCTCCGGCCTGGCGTTCCGCCGGACCCGCAAGCTCGAGGAGATCTGAGATGGCTCTCGCCGACCCCGCGCAGCGGACCGCCGCAGCCGCCCCCGACCGCCCGACCCGCGCCCGGCGCGCCCGGTGGTGGGCGGAGATCGGCTGGAAGTACCCCGTCGGCCTCGTCATCGTGTTCTACGCGGTCTTCCCGCTGGTCTACGCGCTGTCCGCCGCGCTCGACCCGTCCGGCTCGCTCGCCGGGTCCAGCTCGCTGTTCCGCACCGTCGGCCTGGACAACTTCGTCGCGCTCGGCGACACCCTGTACTGGACCTGGGTCGGCAACACCCTGCTGATCGGCGGCGTGGCGGCGTTCGGCGCGGTGCTCATGGGCGCCGCCGCGGCCTACGCGTTCTCCCGGTTCCGGTTCCAGGGGCGGCGCGCGTCGCTCACCTCGCTGCTGATCATCCAGATGTTCCCGCAGACCGTGGCGTTCGTCGCCGTGTTCCTGCTGCTGATCTCGCTGGGGAACGTGATCCCGGCGCTCGGTGTGAACTCGCGGGTCGCGCTGATCTGCGTGTACCTGGGCGGCGCGCTCGGGGCGAACACGTTCCTCATGTACGGGTTCTTCAACTCCGTGCCCCGGGAGATCGACGAGGCCGCGCGCATCGACGGCGCCACCCACTCGCAGATCTACTGGCGGCTGATCATGCCGCTCGTGACGCCGATCCTCGCCGTCGTGGCGCTGCTGGCGTTCATCTCCGCGTTCGGCGACTTCATCCTGGCGCGCATCGTGCTGACGAGCGAGGAGAACTGGACGCTCGCGGTCGGGATGTACCAGTGGGTGTCCAACCAGCTGACGTCGCGGTGGGGGCTGTTCGCGGCCGGCGCGGTCGTCGGCTCGATCCCCGTGCTGGCGCTGTTCCTGTCCCTGCAGCGGTACATCGTCGGCGGTCTGTCCGCCGGCTCCGTGAAGGGCTGACGTGCCCGTAAGGTCAGGGGTCGTGGACACGACCGCGCGCCGACGCCCGACGATCCGCGACGTCGCCGCGGCCGCCGGCGTCTCCCGCGGGACCGTGTCCCGGGTGCTCAACGGCGGGCACTGGGTGTCGCCCGAGGCGCTCGCGGCGGTGCAGGAGGCCATCCGGTCCACCGGGTACTCCGCGAACCAGCACGCGCGCAGCCTCGTCACCGGCCGGTCGAACTCGGTGGCGTTCCTGCTGACCGAGCCGCAGCACCTGCTGTTCGAGGACCCGACGTTCTCGATCCTGCTGCGCGCGGCCGCGGAGGCCCTGGCCGCGCGGGAGATGCCGCTGCTGCTCATGGTCGCCGGCAACCAGCAGGAGCGGCGGCGGATCACCGACTACGTCGCCGCGGGGCACGTGGACGGCGTGCTGCTCATCTCGTCGCACCGGGGCAACCCCGTCGTCGGCGAGCTGCTGCGCCAGGGCGTCCCGACGATCGCCTGCGGCGAGCCGCTGGGGTACGAGGACCGGATCGGCTGGGTGTCCGCGGACGACGCGGGCGGCGCGCGCCGGATGACCGAGCACCTGCTGTCCCGCGGCCGGACCCGGGTCGCGACGATCACCGGCCCGCTCGACACCCCGGGCGGCCTCCGCCGGCTCGCGGGGTACCGGTCCGCGCTCGGGGACCTGTACGACGACGACCTGGTCGCGCACGGCGACTACTCGAGGGCGTCCGGCCAGGCGGCGATGCGCGAGCTGCTGGAGCGGCGGCCCGACCTGGACGCCGTGTTCGTGGCCTCCGACCTCATGGCCGCCGGTGCGCTCGTCGCGCTGCGCGAGGCCGGGCGGTCCGTGCCGGGCGACGTCGCGGTCGGCGGCTTCGACGACTCCGGGCTCGCCGCGACGCTGGAGCCGGGCCTGACCACGATGCGGCAGCCGTTCGAGCGGATCGCGTCCGAGATGGTGCGCCTGCTGCTCGAGGTGGTCGAGGGGGCGGAGCCCGCCCGGATCACGCTGCCGACGTCGCTGGTGGAGCGGGCCTCGGCCTGACGCGGTGCGCTCGCCGCGGCGCGTCGCCGCGGTCCGCTCAGTGCCGGCCGCGGCTCGAGTAGCGGGGCCGGCGCCGCGGCAGCCGCCAGGTGAAGGGGTGCGCGTGCCGGTGGGCGGCGCGGTCGAGGGCGCCAGGCGGGACCTCTCGCCGGCCCTCGACGAGCGGGACCGACGCCAGGGCGTCGTGGAGCGAGACGACGCGGTCGTAGCCGGACCCGGCGCTGCGCTCCCAGAGCGCCCGGCCGGCCGGGGTCGGCTCCCACGTGCGGTCGGCCTCGGCGAGCACCCCCGACGCCAGCAGCCGGCCGACGGACCGGCTCAGGTCGGCCTCGGAGGGGATGTCGTGCGCGTAGTGGTCCGCGGCGCCGACGAGCGCGCTCAGCTCGTCGTGCCGGGTGCCCGCGCCGATCGCCGCGAGGATCCACGCGTCGGTGTGCTCCCAGCCCGCTCCCGTCATGGCGCGAGGCTAGTGCCCGCCGAGACGCAGCCGCGCCTGCCACACTCGGGGCATGGCCGACCGTCACGCGCTGATGCTGCTCGACTCCGCGTCCCTGTACTTCCGGGCGTTCTACGGCGTCCCCGACTCGGTGAAGGCGCCCGACGGCACCCCGGTGAACGCGGTGCGCGGCCTGCTCGACATGATCGCCCGGCTGGTCACCGACCACCGGCCCGACCGGCTGGTCGCGTGCTGGGACGAGGACTGGCGCCCGGCGTTCCGGGTCGCGGCCATCCCGTCGTACAAGGCGCACCGGGCGGTCGGCGGAGCCGAGGCCGCGGCGGCCGCGTCGTCCGACGGCGTGGCGGTGGCGGAGGAGGTGCCGGACGCGCTGGCGCCGCAGGTGCCGGTGATCGCCGAGGTGCTGGCCGCGCTGGGCATCGCCCGCGCCGGCGCCGAGGGCTACGAGGCCGACGACGTGATCGGCACCCTGACCGCGCGCGAGGTGGCGCGGCCGGCGGGAGAGCGGTCGCCGGTGCTCGTGGTGACGGGCGACCGCGACCTGTTCCAGCTGGTCGACGACGAGGCGCCCGTGCGGGTGCTCTACACGATCCGGGGGATCAAGGACATCGAGGTCGTCGACGGCGCGCGCCTGCGCGAGAAGTACGCCGTGGCGTCCGGGAGCGCGTACGCCGACATGGCGGTGCTGCGCGGCGACCCGAGCGACGGCCTGCCCGGCGTGGCGGGCATCGGGGAGAAGACCGCCGCCGCGATGCTCGCCAAGTACGACGACCTGCCGGGGCTGCTGGCCGCGCGCGACGCCGGCGACCGCGGGCTCACGGCGACCCAGCGGCAGCGGCTCGTCGCGGCCGACGACTACCTGGCGGTCGCGCCCGGGGTCGTGCGCGTCGCGGCGGACGCGCCGGTGCGGCTGGCCGACGGCGCGCCGCCGGCCGGCCCGGACGCGTTCGCCCTCCCGCGCGAGCCCGTCGACGGCGCTGCCCTGGTCGACCTGACGGCCCGCTGGGGGCTGGAGTCGAGCGTCCGCCGGGTCCTGACGGCGCTCGCGAACCGCTGACGCGCGGGCCGCGCGGCGCGCCCGGGCGGCGGCGCCTTCCCCACCCGATCCTCGCGCCGCCACCCTCCCGATCGGGTGGCCCAGCGAGAATCGGGTGGCGACCAGGTGCGGCCCGCACAGCTGTGACGACCAGCGACGCGCCGGCGCGGGCGCGGCCCGGCGCACGAGAGGGGGGTCACCGCCCCCCGGTGACCCCCCTCGCGGTGCGGCCGGCCCTGGATCCCCCCGGCCCGTCCGCACCGCCCTCCCGCGCCGGACGGCGGCGCCCCAGGGAGCGGACGACCCCCGCGTCCCCACCGCCGCCGCGCGCCCCGCGCGCCGACCCGCCGCGCCCGGACCGGGCGCGGCGGGCGCGTCTCAGCGCACCTTCAGCACCCCGATCGTGAGCGTCGGGGTGTAGCCGCCGTCGCCGGTGTACAGCGCGGTCACCGTGGTGGTCCGGCTGACGGCCGGCAGGGTGACCGTGGCGGAGCCGTCGGTCAGCGCGACGGTGGCGACGGGCTTGATGCCCGCCAGGACCGTCACCTTGCCGCCGGCGGCCGGGGCGCCCTCCGGACCCGCGACCGTGACGGTGACCGCGGGCGTCGCGCCGCGGGGCACCGTCCAGGACGGGGTGTCGAGGGTGATGGTCGGGACGGTCGCGAGCACCCGGTAGGAGCGCTGGGTCTGCGAGCCGTCGACGTCCGCGCTGCCCGTGTACACCGCGGTGAGCGTGTGCGACCCGGACTTCAGGTCGCGGGGCAGCGCGATCGTGGCGGTGGCCTGGTTCCCCTCGCCGGCGGTGAGCTCGCCGGTCGCCAGGACCGTCCCGCGCTCGCGGATCTCGACGGTGCCCGCCGGGACGGCGCCCTGGCCGGTGACGGTCACCGTCGCGGTGGTCCCGGAGCCGTACCGGCCCGAGTTCTGCGACAGCGTGACCTTCGTGGTGGAGCCGGCCTTCTTCACGTCGACCTGCACCGCCGCCGACTCCGACCCCGCGAACGCCGCGGTGTCCGGCGTGAAGACCGCCGTCAGCGCGTGCGACCCGCCGCCGAGCCGGACCGTCGCCGTGGCGGTCCCGCCGGAGACGGCCGCGGTGGCGACCTCGGTGCCGTCCGCGCGGAACGACACGGTGCCGGTGGCCTCGGCGGGGGCGACGGTGGCGGTGAGGGTCAGGTCCTTGCCGACCTTCGCCGGACCGGTGACCTTCAGCGTGGTGGTCGTGGCCACGGCCTCCGGCACGGCGACGTCGAGCACCTGGGCCCGCGTCGTCGGGTCGGCGTTGTGGCTGTGCAGCACCAGCAGCTGGTCCGCCGGGGCGGCCGTGGTGGTCGACCGGTGCACCGTGAGCTCGGTGGCGTCGGACGCCGCGAACCACAGGGCGTCGGTCACGCCGCCGTCGAACCAGTACGGCGGGTCGAACGGGTCGACCGTGAACGGCTCGGCCGCGTCGACCTGGCCGCTCGGGTCGGCCGCGTAGTCCGAGGACGTCCAGACCGTGACGGCCGGGGTGGCGCCGGGCTCGAGGCCGAGCGCGGCGATCCCGACCGGCGCGACCAGCACCGAGTTGTCGAACACCGTGGTGTCCACGTCGCCGAACGCGCCGTTCACGCCCTGGACGTCGAGCACGTCGCCGGTGTCGTAGTCGAACGTCGCGGCGACCGTGACGTCGGCGGCGTCGCTCAGCTTCTGCACCACCGTCTGCGCCTCGGGGGTGCCGTCGCGGTCGACGTCCCAGTCGATGACCGGGAGCACGGCCTGGCCGAGCGTCGCCCAGTCGCCGTCGACCGCGATGCCGACGCCGAGGTAGCCGTCGGCCGGGTCGCCGCCCGCGGCCGCCTGCTGCGGCGCGGTGGAGGTCCAGCCGACCCGGCGCAGGTCGCCCGAGGCCACCGCGGAGTCCGAGGTGACGAAGCCGGGCACGTCCTCGAGCTTCGGGCTGGTGGCACCGAGGACCAGCGGCGCGACCAGCGAGGTCCAGCCGCCCGAGTCGACGCCCCGGCCCGACAGGGTCAGCGCGGCGGTGCCCGAGCCGGCGTCCGCGAAGGACACCGGGTCGGCCGTGAGCTCGGAGACGAGGCGCGGCGCGGCCTGCACCGGCACCCGGAGCTCGGCGTCGCCCGAGGTCAGGACGAGCCGGCCGGACAGCGACGCCACGTACTCGCGCGGCACCCCGCCCTGGGTGGTCGCCTGCGTCGGGTCGATCTCCCGCTCGAGGGTCGCCGGGTCGGCGGTGAACGTCAGCGTGACCAGCCCCTGCTGGCCGGCGGGCACCGTCAGCGTCGCGGGGGAGGTGGTGATCGTCGCGCCGCCGGTGGTGGTGGCCGCGGCGAAGGCGGTGTCGTAGGTGACGGCCTCCGCGCCGGTGTTCTGCACCGTGACGGTCTTCTTCAGCGTGACGGGCTCGGCGCCCACGTCCACGACACCGAAGGTCACGGACACCTGGTCCGGGTCCTCCGAGCCGTACGCGAGCACGGTGTCGGCGACCGCGGCGCGGGCGTCGACCCGGCCGGAGCCGACCCGCTGCGGGCCGTAGGTGGTGCCGGACTGGTGCGCGCCGGTCCACACGTCGTGCGTCGCGGTGTTCATCACCGCGGCCTTGACCTGCGCGGGGGTCCAGCCGGGCTGGGTCGCCCGGACCAGGGCCGCGATGCCGGCCACGTGCGGCGAGGACATCGACGTGCCGGACAGCGACTGCGCCTCGGCGCCGGTGCCGGACGCCGCGGAGAAGATGAGCGTGCCGGGCGCCGCCACGTCGGGCTTGATGATCCCGAGCGAGCCGTGCGCGCCGCGGGACGACCCCGGGTTGAGCGCGTCGCCGATCTCGTCGGACGTGACCGACGCCGCGAGCGACGGGCCGATGTGCGCGACCACGCCGCCGGCCTGGATCGCGGGCAGCAGCGCGTCGGTCGACGAGGCCGTCAGCTGCGCACCCGGGATGGTCGGGTTGCCGGAGATGCCCGCGGAGAACACCGTCGACTCCGTGCCGATCAGCACGCCGACCGCGCCGGCGGCCTCGGCGTTGTTCCACCGGGCGACGGAGCCGCAGGCGCGGGTCGCGTCGTCGTCGTCCCACCACAGGTAGACGATGTTGCCGGTGATCTCCGCCGCGCGGTCCGTCAGCGGGGCGCACCCGTCCACGCCGTCGCCCAGGTAGACGACCGGCGCGGTGACGTCCTCGGTGCCGGCGTAGGAGATGGAGTTCTGCGCGGCCCAGGTGCCGACGGCGGCCGGGTCGGGCGCCTCGGTGACCTCGACGCCGTCGTAGGTCTGCGGGCTGCCCACGGAGTTCGCGACGGTGAGGCCGGAGGCCGCGGAGCCCGGCGAGCCGCCGACGTCCGTGATGTCGGAGGAGTTGCCCGCGGACAGCACCGCGAGGGTACCGAGGTCGGAGAGCCGGTCGATCAGCAGGTTGTCCGGGTCGTCGGACGGGGTGGCGGAGGCGCCGAGCGACAGGTTGACCACGTCGAGGTGGTCGCCGAAGTCGCCGTCGCCGTCGGGGTCGGCCGCCCAGTCGAGGGCCAGGCCGGTGAGGTCGGTGGACCCGCCGATGTCGCCGAACACCTTGAGGGCGTAGATCCCCGCGCCGGGCGCCGAGCCGGGCCCGACCTGCCAGTCGGACAGGTCGGTCAGCGTGGCGTAGTCCCCGGTGAAGGTCGTGCCGTCGGGCTGGACGCCGTAGCCGGCGGCGGTGCCGGCGACGTGCGTGCCGTGGCCGGAGTTGTCCGACGTGTACAGGCTGTCGATCGGGTTGTCGTCCGGCGTGGGCGTCAGCGTGGCGCCGGGCAGCTCGGAGTTCGGGTCCGCGTCGTACAGCGGGCCGGCGAAGTCGTAGCCGCCGAGGTACTTCGCCGGGTCGTAGAGGCCCTCGGGGACCGGCTGGGTGCCGTCCTCGCCGTACGCCTGCTGGTACGCCTCGACCGTGCCGGGGCCGCCGAAGTCGGCGTGCGTGTAGTCCAGGCCGGTGTCGATGACGCCGATCCGCACGCCCTCGCCGGTCTGGCCGGTGTCCTGCCACACCTGCAGCGCGCGAGTGAACGCGTCCGTGGAGGAGTTGTCGGCGGTCTTGGTCGTGACCCGGTACACCGCGACGACGTCGTCGGAGGCGGCCAGGTCCCGGACCTGCGCGGCGTCGCCCGTGACGAGCGTGCCCGCGACCAGGTTCGACAGCGTCGCGATCCGCTCGGGCGCGACCGCGGCGGTGCGGGCGGCCGGGTCGGACTCGGCGGGGACGACCGCCTCGGCGACCTGCTCGACCTGCGCGGTCGCGGCCTGGACCGCGGCCGCGTCGCCGCCGTCCTCCGCGACGTCGAGACCCGAGGGCGCGTCGAGCTGCACGAACGCGGTGACGGTCCCGTCCGCGTCGGCGAGGCCGGAGGAGACCTTGTCCTCCGTGCCGGCGAGCACGTCGTCGGAGGCGACCGGGTCGCCGGCGCCCGTGGCCAGGCCGGGGTCGAGGGGGAGCGGTGGCGACGCCGCGCCGGGCCCCGCGGCGGAGGCGGCGGTGCCCCCGAGCGTGGTGGTGGCGGCCAGCGCCAGGACGGTCAACGAGGCACGGAGCGAGCGACGCGTCATGGGAATCCGTTCTTGGGGCAGGAGCAGACGTGCACCGCCGCGTGACTGGACGTCATGCCCGACGGTGACTGCGGGCTCACGCTACAAACTTCTGGGCGATTCGTCACGGTTTCGCCACACATTGGCCTTTCAGCGCTTGCACAGGCGTCGCTAGCGTGGGTGATCCGGGCCACTGGTCAGCGGCATCGCCGCCGCACCGTCCGGGCGGCTCGAGGCCGCCGCCGGCGCCCGGGACGTGTGGGGATCTCGTGAAGATCGCCCGCCGGATCGTCACGGGATCTTCCCGGGTCGGTCGCCGGGCCCTTGAACGACCCCGAGGTCCGCTGCCTAACCTCGTCGACCGTGAGTGAACGCATGCCCGCCGCGCGGAGCTCGTCCCGCGGCAGGCACGCAGCCCCGCGCGACGAGCGCGACCCCGCGGCACCGGCCACCGCGACGACACCCACGCCCGCCTTCCCCGGGGAGGTGGGCGCGGTCGTGCCCACCGGCCGGACCGACGCACGCCAGCCCGCCCCCGCGGAGCCCGGCGCGTCGACCGCCCCGTCCCCGATCGAAGGTGCAGCACCCCCGCCCGTGACGTCCTCCCTCCCCGACACCAGCGCCCCCTCCGAGACCACCGCCCCCGCCGCCGGCGCGCCGGCCGTCGCCGCGACCCGCCGCGCCCGCGGCCGC
>NZ_JBYTEP010000070.1:0-15981 GCF_058792015.1 Cellulomonas sp. EB106-03-03-XG116 | reverse complement strand
CGCGCCCGCCGCGCCCGCCGCGATGCCGACCGTCCGCCCCGGCGCCGTGCCGACCGGCGAGCCCGCCGCGGTCTCCGGCCGCCGCGCCCTGGCCAAGCCGCCGGTGCGCAAGCTCGCCCGCGACCTCGGCGTCGACCTCGACTCCGTGGTGCCGACCGGCCCGGGCGGCATCGTCACCCGCGAGGACGTGCTCGCGCACCAGGCCGCCGCCGAGGCGCGGGTGCTCGCCACCTACCCCGCGGACGACCAGCCGTGGCTCGCGTCCGGCACCGTGTCGCCCGACGGCCGGCAGACCCGCGTCCCGGTGAAGTCGGTCCGGAAGCGGACGGCCGAGGCGATGGTGACCTCCGCGTTCACCGCCCCGCACGTCACCGTCTTCCAGACCGTCGACGTCACCCGCACGATGAAGCTCGTGCAGCGGCTGCGCCAGGACAAGGAGTTCGCGGACGTCCGGGTCACCCCGCTGCTCATCGCCGCGAAGGCGCTGCTGCTCGCCGTCCGCCGGCACCCCGACGTCAACGCGTCCTGGGACGAGGCCGCGCAGGAGATCGTCTACAAGCACTACGTCAACCTGGGCATCGCCGCGGCGACCCCGCGCGGGCTCGTCGTGCCGAACATCAAGGACGCGCACCGGCTCGGGCTGCACGACCTGGCCGAGGGCCTCGCGGCGCTGACCTCCACGGCGCGCGCGGGCAAGGTGACGCCGCGCGACATGTCCGACGGCACCATCACCATCACCAACGTCGGCGTGTTCGGCATCGACACCGGCACCCCGATCCTCAACCCGGGGGAGGCGGCGATCCTCGCGTTCGGCGCGATCCGGGAGCAGCCCTGGGTGCACAAGGGCAAGATCAAGGTCCGGCACGTCACGCAGCTCGCGCTGAGCGTCGACCACCGCCTGGTGGACGGCGCGCTCGGCTCGATGGTGCTCGCGGACGTCGCGGCGGTCCTGGAGGACCCGGCGCAGGCGCTGGTCTGGGGCTGAGCGCCCGCGGAGCCCGCGGCGGGCGGGCGGCTCAGCCGTCCAGGCGCGCGGCCACGTCCGCCGGGAACCCGCCCGTGGCGACGGGGCCCCAGCGGGTCGGCGTCACGCGGATCAGGCTCTTGCCCTGCACGCGCATCGCGGCGCGGTACTCGTCCCAGTCGGGGTGCTCGCCGGCGATGCACCGGTAGTAGTCCACCAGCGCGTCCTCGGCCTCGGGCATGTGCAGCACCTCGGCGTCGCCGTCGACCTGCACCCACGGGCCGTCCCACTCGTCCGACAGCACGAGCACGGACACCCGCGGGTCGCGCTCGGCGTTCACGGTCTTCGCGCGGCCCGGGTAGGTCGAGACGACGATCCGGCCGTAGTCGTCGACGCCGCCGCTGACCGGGGAGATCTGCGGGCGGCCGTCCCGCCGGGCGGTGGCGAGCAGCAGGTGGTGCCGGGTGCGGACGAAGTCCAGCAGCTCGGGCAGGTCGACGGTCGTGTTCGTCGCGACGGAGCGGGCCATGCCCCGACCCTAGGCCGGGCCGGGGGTGCCCGCCTCGCGCAGCAGGTCGACCGTGAGCGGGGCGAGCGGCAGCAGCGCGGCCTCGGCCGGCGTCACCCACACCGCCTCCGCGATCTCCGCGGTCGGGACCGCGCCGGTCACCCCGTCGACGGCGAACACGTGCGCCTCGAGGTGGTGGCCGGGCTCGTTCGCGGCCGGGGCGTCCCGGCGGCCCAGGTCCCGGACCCGCGCCGGGTCCACGACGACCGCGAGCTCCTCGCCGATCTCCCGGACCACCGCGGCGCGCGGATCCTCGCCGGGCTCGATCTTGCCGCCGGCCTGCATGTAGGCGGCGGTATCCCGCTTGCGGACGAGCAGCCACCGGCCCGCGTCGTCGACGATGACCGCCGCGGCGATCCGGAGGACGGGGTGCGCGTGGGTCACGGGCCTCATCCTGCCCCCGTCGCGGCGACCGGCGTCGTCGACGTCCACGCGTCGCCGTGCAGGACGAGGCTGTCGAGCACCCGCACGCCGCAGTGCGCGGCGGCCTCGGCGAGCGCGGCGGCCGCCCGGCCGTCGGCGGGGTGCGGGTCCGGGTCCTCCGGGTCGTGCCGGTGCGCGAGCGCGAGCGTCACCCCGCCGCGGCGCAGCGTCTCGGCGAGCACCTCGCGCACCGCGAACGGCTCGGCGTGCGCGGACGCCCCGGGCACGACGACGGCGCCGAGCAGCCGCGCCGCCCGGTCGCCGGCGACCGCCACGACGCGTCCGTCCGCCGGCCCGGCGAGCAGCGGGCCCGCGAGCCGTGCCACGTCGGCCGGGGTGCGGACCGCGGCCCGCCGGTCGGTCGAGGTGCCGAACCGGCGGGCGAGCGCCAGGGCGGCGACCACGCGGGTGGCCTTGGCCGGGCCGACGCCGGGGGCGCGCAGCAGCGCGGGCGGGTCCGCGTGCGCGAGGCCGGCCAGCCCGCCGTGCGCGACCAGCAGGTCGCGGGCGGTGTCGAGGGCGCTGGCGCCGCGCCGCCCCGAGCCGAGCAGCAGCGCGACCAGCTCGACGTCCGACAGCGCGTCGGCACCCAGGCGCAGCATCCGCTCACGGGGGCGCTGGTCCGGGTCGAGGTCGGCGAGCATCGGTGTCCGCATCTCCTCGACCCTAGGGGCGTGGCGGCCGCGGCGGCCGGAGTTGTCCACAGGCCGGGGCGCGGGTGATCCTCCCCACCCGTGGCGCGGTGCGCGGCCCGTGCGGGTGATGATGGAGCCGTGATCCCCTCCGAGCGCCCGACCCCCGCCCCCGCGCCCGCCCGCCCCGTCCGGGACGGCGCCCGCGTCCGCGTCGCCGCCGCGCCGGCGCCCGCGCCCCGCGCGCTCGCCGCCGTCGCCGCGCTGCTGCTCGCGCTCGCGGCCGTGCTGCTGACCGCGGGCCGCGCCGACGCGCACAACGCGCTGCAGGGCACGGACCCGGCGGACGGGTCGACGGTGGACGCGCCGCCCGCGCGCATCACGCTGACGTTCGACCAGCCGGCGCAGTCGCTCGGCACCGAGATCGTCGTGCTCGGACCGGACGGCAGCACCGTGAGCGAGGGGACCGCCGAGCTCGTGGACAACACGGTCTCCCAGGCGCTCGCCGCCGACCTGCCCGCCGGCGCGTACTCCGTCGAGTGGCGGGTCACCTCGGCCGACGGGCACCCGCTGTCCGGCACCCTCGCGTTCACCGCGGCGTCCGGTGCCGCGGCCGCCGTCCCGGCCGCGCCCGAGACGATCGAGCCGACCGCCGAGCCGACGACGTCGACCCAGGCCGACGAGCCCGCGTCCGAGGCCACGGTCTCCGCGACGCTCGCCCCGCAGCAGGAGCTCGCCGAGGACGAGGACGCCGGGGTGGCGGCCGGCCTGGTCGCCGCGATCGTCGTCGCCGTGCTGGCCGCGGCCGCGGTGGCCGTGTTCGTCGTGCGCGAGCGCCGCCGGTCCCACGACGCCGGGTCGGCGGGCGGCACCGACGGCACCACCGGCCCGACCGGCAGCACCGGCGGGGACGGCCGGGCGGAGGGCTGATGGCCCCCGGCGTCGCCGCACCCGCCGGCCCGCGCCCGGCGCGCAGCCCCCGCACCGCGGACGGGGGGCAGCGGCGCCAGGCCGACTGGCTGCGCATCGCCGCCCTCGCCGTCGCGGCCGTGGCCGCGGTCGTCGCGGGCATCGCCTTCACGGGCGCGGCGGCGCCGACCGCCCTGCGCGACCCCGGCGCCCTGGTGCGCTGGGGCCTGCCGATCGCCTCGACCGGGGCGGAGCTCGCCGCGTCCGCGACCCTCGGCGGCCTCGTGCTGCTGGCGACCGTCCTGGTCCGCCGCGACGAGGCGGTCGTGCGCGCGGCGTCCGGGGTCACCGCCGTCGCGGCCGCGGTCTGGACGCTCACCGCCGTCGTCGAGCTCGTGCTCACCTACGCGAACGTCGCCGGCCTGTCGCCCGCCGACCCGGCGTTCGGCGGGGAGCTGGGCCAGTTCGTCACGCAGTTCGAGCTCGGCCGCGTCCTGCTCACCGTCGCGGTGGTCGCCGCCGTCGTGACGGCGCTCGCGCTGATGACCACGTCGCCGCTCGGTGCCGCGTGGACGGCGCTGCTCGTCGTCGTCGCCCTGTGGCAGGCGGCCCAGACCGGGCACGCCGCCGGCGCCGCGAGCCACGACCTCGCGACGTCGTCCATGTTCCTGCACCTGGTCGGCGCGGCGCTGTGGATCGGCACGCTGCTCGCGCTGTCGCCGCTCGCGCACCGGCTCGGCGCGGACCTGGCGCCCGCCGTCGCGCGGTTCTCCGTCATCGCCGCCTGGTGCTTCGCCGCGGTCGCGGTGTCCGGCACGGTGAACTCGGTCATCCGCCTGGGCTCCTGGGACGACTGGACCACGCGGTACGGCGTGCTGCTGCTGGTGAAGATCGCGCTGTTCGGCGTCCTCGGCCTGCTCGGCCTGGCGCACCGGCGCCGCGTGGTCGGCCGCCTGGCCGGGGACGCGCGCGCCCCCGCCACGTGGCTGTTCTGGCGGCTGGTGCTCGTCGAGCTCACCGTGATGGGTGCGGTGTCGGGCGTCGCCGTCGCCCTGGGCTCGTCGTCCCCGCCGGTGCCGGACGACCCGATCACCGACCCGACCCCCGCCGAGATCGTCACCGGCCACCTGCTGCCGCCCGAGCCGACCACGCTGTCCTGGATCACGCAGTGGCGCTGGGACGTGCTGCTCGCGTCCGCGGCCGTCGCCGGGATCGTCGTCTACCTGCGCTGGGTGCTCCGGCTGCGCCGCCGCGGCGACGCCTGGCCGTGGGCGCGCACCGCGTCCTGGGTCGCCGGGATGGTGCTGTTCTTCTGGACCACCTCCGGCGGGCCGGCGATGTACGGGCACGTGCTGTTCAGCGCGCACATGGTCGAGCACATGATCCTGGCGATGGTGATCCCGGTGCTGCTCGCGCTGTCCGCGCCGGTGACGCTCGCGCTGCGCGCGCTGCCGTCCCGCGGCGGCCGCGCCGGCGCCGGGCGTGGGGCGCCGGACGCGTCCCGCGGACCTCGGGAGTGGCTGCTGGGCCTGGTGCACAGCCGGTGGGGCCGGTTCCTCGCGAACCCCGTCGTCGCCGCGGTGAACTTCGCCGGGTCGATGGTCGTCTTCTACTACACCGACGTGTTCCGGTGGGCGCTGACCTCCGAGGTCGGGCACTACGCGATGGTGGTGCACTTCTCGCTCGCCGGGTACCTGTTCGTCAACGCCCTGGTCGGCATCGACCCGGGCCCCAACCGCCCGCCGTACCCGCAGCGGCTGCTGCTGCTGTTCGCGACGATGGCGTTCCACGCGTTCTTCGGCGTCGCGCTCACCACCGGCGACGTGCTGCTGGTCCCGGACTGGTTCGGCCTGCTCGGCCGCGAGTGGGGCCCGTCGGCGATCGTGGACCAGCAGCGGGGCGGCGGGGTCGCCTGGGGGATCGGCGAGCTGCCGACCCTGGCGCTCGCCGTGGCCGTGGCGTTCGCCTGGTCCCGGGACGACGAGCGGACCGCGAAGCGGCGGGACCGCAAGGTCGCGCGCGACGGCGACACGGAGATGGACGAGTACAACGCGATGCTCGCCCGGCTGGCGGAGCGGGACGCGGGTGGGGCGCCGAGTTCCCGCGAGGTGCCGCGGGAGCCGTGATAGGACGGCGGGGTGACCGACGCTGCTGACCCCACGCCCGAGACCACGCCCGCCACCCCCTTCCACGACCTCGACGCCTACGTCGCCCTGCCCCGGATGTCCGGGCTGGCGCTGTCCCCGGACGGCACCCGGCTCGTCACCGCGGTGTCGACGCTCGACGCCAAGCGGACCCGCTACGTCACCGCGCTGTGGGAGGTGGATCCCGAGGGCGTCCGCCCCGCCCGGCGCCTGACGCGGTCGGCGAAGGGCGAGTCCGCCGCCCGGTTCGCCTCGACGGGCGACCTGCTGTTCACCTCCGCCCGCCCGGACGCCGACGCGGACGCGCCCGACGACGAGCCGCCCGCCGCGCTCTGGCTGCTGCCCGCCGACGGCGCCGAGGCGCGCGTGGTCGCGTCCCGGAAGGCCGGCATCGGTGGCGTCGTGGTCGCGGAGGACGCGCCCGTGGTCGTCGTCCCGTCGGGCGTGCTGCCGAGCGCGGCGGACGACGCCGACGACGAGCGGCTGCTCGGCGCCCGCAAGGACGCCAAGGTCGCCGCGATCCTGCACTCCTCCTACCCGGTGCGGTACTGGGACCACGACCTGGGCCCCGCGCGGCCGCGGCTGTTCGCGGGCGACCTCACCACCGTCGCCGCGTCCCCCGAGGCCGGGGCCGCCGCGCCGAGGCTCGCGCTGCGCGACCTCGCCCCCGACGCCGGCGCCGCGCTGGAGCACCAGGACGCGGTGCTGTCGCCCGACGGCCGCACGCTGGTGACCTCCTGGGCGCAGCCGGGCGCGCGGGGCACGCTCCGCCAGCACCTCGTGGCCGTCGACGTCGCCACCGGCACCCGCCGCGTCCTCGTCGACGACCCGACGGCGGACCTCGCCGGCCCGGTCGTGTCGCCGGACTCCCGGCGGGTCGCCTTCGTCCGGGAGACGATCACGACGCCGACCGCCGCGCCGCAGGTGCAGCTCTGGGTCGCCGACCTGGACGCCGCCGACCCCGCCCCGCGCCGGGTCGCCGCGGGCTGGGACCGCTGGCCGCACGAGATCGCCTGGACCCGCGACGGCGCGGGCCTGCTCGTCGGCGCCGACCACCTCGGCCGCGGCCCGGTGTTCCACGTCGCGCTCGGCTCGGACGTCGTCACGCAGGTGACCGCCGACGACGCGGTGTTCAGCGACCTCCGGGTCAGCCCGGACGGGGCGACGCTGTACGCCCTGCGCGTGTCCTACGCAGCCCCGTCGCACCCGGTCCGGATCGACCTCGCGACGGCCCTCTCGACCGGGGAGCCGGTCGAGGCGGTGGCCCTGCCGGCGCCCGCGCCGCTGCCCGCGCTGCCCGGCACGCTCACCGAGGTGTCGACCACCGCCGAGGACGGCGCCGAGGTGCGCGCCTGGCTGGTGCTGCCGGAGGGCGCGTCCGCCGCGTCGCCGGCCCCGCTGCTGCTGTGGATCCACGGCGGCCCGCTGAACTCGTGGAACGCCTGGTCCTGGCGGTGGAACCCGTGGATCATGGCGGCCCGCGGCTACGCCGTCCTGCTGCCGGACCCGGCGCTGTCCACCGGCTACGGCCAGGACTTCGTGCAGCGCGGCTGGGGCGCCTGGGGCGCGGCGCCGTACACCGACCTCATGGCGATCACCGACGCGACCGTCGCGCGCGCGGACGTCGACGAGACCCGCACCGCCGCGATGGGCGGCTCGTTCGGCGGCTACATGGCCAACTGGGTCGCGGGGCACACCGACCGGTTCCGCGCGATCGTGACGCACGCGAGCCTGTGGGCCCTCGACCAGTTCGGGCCGACGACCGACCACTCCTTCTACTGGGAGCGGGAGATGACGCCGGAGATGGCGCTGGCGAACTCCCCGCACCTGTCGGTCGACACGATCGTCACGCCGATGCTCGTCGTGCACGGCGACAAGGACTACCGGGTGCCGATCGGCGAGGGCCTGCGGCTCTGGTACGAGCTGCTGTCCCGGTCGGCGCTGGCCGCGGACGAGAACGGCGAGACGCCGCACCGGTTCCTCTACTTCCCGGACGAGAACCACTGGGTGCTCAGCCCGCAGCACGCGAAGGTCTGGTACCAGGTGGTCGACGCCTTCCTCGCGGAGCACGTGCTCGGTCTCACCGGCGACGAGCTCCCGCCGCTGCCCGAGGTCCTGGGCTGACGGCGGCGCCCGGGCCGCGTCCGCGCGCGGCCCGGGCGTCCTTTCACCCGGGCGGGCCCCCGCTCGGCGCGCGCATCAGCGGGTCCACCGCCAGACTCGGTCCCGGAGCCCCGGGCACCCCCGCCCGGGCCGGGAAGGAGTCCGACCATGGGCATCGGCGGCGGCATCGCCCTGATCGTCATCGGCGCGATCCTCGCGTTCGGCGTGAGCGACAACATCGCGAACGTGGACCTCACGGTCATCGGCTACATCTGCATGGGCGCGGGCGTGCTCGCGCTGATCCTCGCGCTGGTGCTCACGAACCAGCGGGCGAACACCTCGCACCGCGAGGAGGTCGTCGAGCGCTACGAGGGCAGCACCCCGCCCCCGGCGGCCTGACCCGCCCGACCACGACGCGGCCCGCGGGACGATCCGCGGGCCGCGTCGTGTTCACTACTCCTGTGACCACCAGCAGCACCCGTCTCCCGAAGGTCCGCGCGTCCGAGCTCGTCGGCCGCGGCTGGCTCAACACCGGCGGCCAGGACGTCGCGCTCGCGGACCTCCGCGGCAAGATCGTCCTCCTCGACTTCTGGACCTTCTGCTGCATCAACTGCCTGCACGTCCTCGACGAGCTCCGCGAGCTCGAGGAGCAGTACCGCGACGTGCTGGTGATCGTCGGCGTGCACTCGCCGAAGTTCGTGCACGAGGCCGACCCGGTCGCGCTGGCCGCCGCCGTCGAGCGGTACGAGGTGCACCACCCCGTGCTCGACGACCCGGAGCTGGTCACCTGGTCCGCGTATACCGCGCGCGCCTGGCCGACCCTGGTCGTCATCGATCCCGAGGGCTACATCGTCGCCCAGATGGCGGGCGAGGGGCACCAGAGCAACGTCGAGCGCCTGGTCCGCGACCTGGTCGCCGAGCACGAGGCCAAGGGCACGCTGCACCGCGGCGGCGGCCCGTACGTCCCGCCGGAGCCCACCGCGGGCACGCTGCGGTTCCCCGCGAAGGCGGTCGCGCTGCCGGGCGGCACGCTGCTGGTCGCCGACGCCGGGCACCACTCGCTCGCGGAGCTCGCGGCGGACGGCGAGACCCTGGTCCGGCGGATCGGGTCGGGCGAGCGCGGCCTGGTCGACGGCGGCCCCGACGAGGCGCGGTTCAGCGAGCCGAACGGCCTCACGCTGCTGCCCGAGGACGTCGCGGCCGAGGTCGGGTACGACGTGCTGGTCGCCGACACGGTCAACCACGCGCTGCGCGGTGTGCGGCTGTCCGACGGCGCCGTGACCACCGTCGCGGGCACCGGCGCGCAGTACCTGGTCGGCGAGCCCACCGTGCCGTCCCCGCTGCCCGGCCGCACCGACCTGTGGCGCGCGGGCGGGGCGCGGGCCGCCACGGCGGTCCCGCTGTCCTCGCCGTGGGACGTCGTGTGGTCGCCGCAGACCGGCACCGCGCTCGTCGCGATGGCCGGCAACCACCAGCTCTGGGCGTTCGACCCGCGGGACGGCGTCGTCGAGCCCGTCGCCGGCACGATGAACGAGGGCCTCACCGACGGCGACCCGCGCGAGGCGTGGTTCGCGCAGACGTCCGGCACGGCGCTCGCGGCCGACGGCCGGGTGTGGCTGGCGGACTCCGAGGTGTCGGCGCTGCGCTGGATCGACCCCGGGACGCCGCCGGCCGCCGTCGCGGCCGAGGCGGCGCCGGCGGCCGGCGGGTTCGCGGGGCTGGTGGGGGCGGGCGCCGCGCTCGCCGCCGCGCGCACCGCGCCCACCGGCCCGGCGGACGCCTGGTCCGGCGCGGTGGTCGGCACGGCCGTCGGGGCGGGGCTGTTCGACTTCGGCCACCGGGACGGCCCGGCCGACCAGGCGCTGCTCCAGCACCCGCTCGGCGTGGCGGTGCTGCCCGACGGCTCGGTCGTCGTCGCCGACACCTACAACGGCGCGGTCCGTCGCTGGGCCCCGTCGGCCGACGGCGACGGCCGCGGCGAGGTCAGCACGCTCGCGACCGGCCTCGCCGAGCCGAGCGGGATCGTCGTGCAGGTCGACGCCGAGGCGGGCGGCGTCACGCTGCTCGTCGTCGAGTCGGCCGCGCACCGCCTGACCCGGATCGCGCTCCCGGCGACGCTGGCCGGCGAGGTGCTGGACGCGGGCGCGCACCGGACGCAGCGCCCGGTCACCGACATCGCCCCGGGGGAGCTCGCCCTCGACGTCGTGTTCACCCCCGCCGCCGGGCAGAAGTACGACGACCGGTTCGGGCCGTCGACGATGCTCCGGGTGTCCGCGACGCCGGCGGAGCTGCTGATCGACGGCGCGGGCGACGACGTGCCGCTGACCCGGACGCTGCGGATCAACCCCGAGGTCGCCGAGGGCGTCCTGCACATCACCGCCCGCGCCGCGAGCTGCGACGCGGACCCGGCGATCGAGTTCCCGGCGTGCCACCTCAACTCGCAGGACTGGGGCGTCCCGGTCCGCGTGGTCGCCGGCGCGCCGGCGGACCTCTCCCTCCCGCTGCACGGCTGACGCGCGCCCGCGCGACGCGCCGCCCCGGCGTCAGGAGGCGCCCAGGACCGCCAGCGAGAGCAGCGTCTGGAGGGTGGTCGTGACCGTGCGGTCGTCCGGGAGGGTCGACTCGACCGTGACCGACCACGGCGCGCGGCGGAGCTCCAGCTGGCGCACGCCCGAGACGTGCAGCGAGCCGGTGCCGCCCCGCGCGACCACGACCGGGTCGCCGCCGTCGTGGCGCTGCACCGACCAGCCCGAGCCGCCCATCGCCTCGGTCGCGGCGGAGGCCAGGGCGCACAGCCGGGACAGCGGGGCCGGACCGGTGGCCGACAGCGCCGTCACCGAGGCGGCCACGGTACGGCCGAGCACCGCCCCCGGGTCGTCGGCGCGGTACTGCCGGGCCCGGGCCGCGGCGTGGCTGCGCTTGGCGTGGTACTGCGCGGCGTCGGCCCGGCGGAACAGCGACCGCGGCGTGGGCGCCGCGCCGAGCGAGCCGCGCGCCGAGGACGCGATGCCGTAGGACAGCGACGCGCCGAACGGCAGCGCGCTGTCGCCCACCGTCGCGTCCATCACCTGCACGACCGTGGTCCGCGGGATCCCGGAGGTCACCACGCAGAACTCGTCGCCGCCGATCCGCGCGACGGTCGAGCCCGGCAGCCCCCCGCCCGCGCGGCGCAGCACGCCCGCCACGCTCCGCAGCAGCTCGTCGCCGGCGTCGTGGCCGAGCTCGTCGTTCACGCGCTTCAGGCCGTCGACGTCGCACATGACGATGCACGTCTCGTCGCCGGAGTCGATGGCCGCCTGCGCCGCCTCGTCGGCCACCCGGCGGGTGCTCAGCCCGGTCAGGGCGTCGTCGGACACCAGGTGCCGCACCTGCTCCGCGAGGTCGAGCCGCGCGACCTGCGCCCCGAGCAGCGCGCCGAGGACCTCGCCGCGGGCGGCGTCGTCCGGCGTGAAGACGGGCGCCCGCTCGTCGCGCACCGTGCAGAGCACGCCCCAGAGGTCGCCGTTGACGACGACGGGGGCGACGAGCGCGGGCCGCGGCCGGGCGGGATGGTCTCCGGGAGCGGACAGCCAGGTCTCGCGCCGCCGCACGAGGGCGCGCACGGCGTCGCCGTCGCGGAGCGCCTCCTCGGCGGCGGGCAGCTCGTCGGTGGGCTCGGCGGCGAGGACGTGCCAGTCGTCCTGCTCGAGCCGGGCGACGGCGGCCACCTCGACGTCGAGCAGGTCGCGGGCGGCGACCACGGCGGCCTCGTGCACCTCGCCGAGCGAGGCGGCGGCCCCGAGGCGGTGCGCGAGCAGCGCGAAGTGCCGGGCGTCGTCCCCGTCTCCGCGGGGCGCGCTCGTCCGGGCCGGCGGCGGGGCGTCGGTCACCGGGACATCATCGCGTGTCCGGCTCCCGGCCACACCCGGGCGCACCGCGGGTCCTCCGAGCGGGTGAACGCCCACCTCAGGCGGGCACGGCCTCCGGCTCGAGCGCGCCGGTCGCGGCCCGCTCCCCGGCGCCCACGGCGCGGAGGACGAACAGCACCGTCGACTCGATCGCGCGCTCGCGGGCGGGCTGGTCGTCGGGCAGGGTGCGGCTGCTCAGGCAGGCGTTGACCAGCGAGACCGTCGTGCCCAGGTCCTGCTCGGGGAACGCCCCGGACTCGATCCCGGCGGACAGCACGCGGCGCAGCATGGCCTCCACCAGGACGACGTGCTCGCGGACGCGCTGCTGCGTGCCGCGCGACAGCACCGACCGCAGGTCCGGGCCCGGGGCGAGGTGGTAGTCGCGCTTGAGCTCGCACTGCGCGCGGACGTAGGCGCGCAGCTGCTCGGTCGGGTCGTCGATGCCGGCGAGCTCGGCCTCCAGCGCGGCCACGTACTGCCCGGTCTCGTGCATGATGAAGCCGACGAGCATCGACTCCTTGTCGGCGAAGTGGTTGTACACCGCCGTCCGGCCGACGCCGGCCGCCTGGGCGATGTCGGCGAGGGTGATCGAGTCGAACCCGCGCTCGGCCATCAGCCGGGACAGCGCGCCGAACAGGCGCAGCCGCGTCTGCTCCCGGTGCTCGTGCAGCGAGCCGCCGATGATCTTGGGCATGATGACATGATCGCACGACCTGTCATCATCCGAGCCCGGACCGTGTGTCGGACCCGTGCAGGTGTCGGTCGGGGTCCGCGCGTCAGGCCGCCCGGTGCACCTCGGCGAGCGCGGCGAACAGGGCGCGGTTGTGCCGGAACGCGGCGCGCGCCTCGTCGACGACCGCGGCCCGCTGCGCCGCCGTCAGGTCGAGCGCGTCGACCCGCGCGCGGTACAGGTCCTTGAACGGCTTCGGCTTCGGGACGGCGGGGAAGGCGTAGAAGCCGACGCCCTGGTCCGCGACCCCGTAGTGCCGCTGCACCATGCGGCCGATGACCTGCCCGCCCGAGAGGTCGCCGAGGTACCGGGTGTACGCGTGCGCGACGTAGGGGCCGACGTCCGCGCCGCCCGCGCGGATGGCGGCCGCGTAGGCCGCGGTCGCGGGCAGCGGCACGGCGCGCTCGCGCCAGCCCGGGCCGGCGAGGTGCGCGAGGTCCGCCTCGATCGCCGGGACGCGCCGCAGCTCGTCGAACACCACCCCGGCCCCCGCGGGCGTGCGGCGGACCAGCTCGCCGACCTCCTCCAGGGCCGCGTAGACGGCGTGCAGCTGGAGCGCCAGGTCGACGTACGCCGCCGTCGTGAGCCGGCCGTCCAGCAGGTCCTCGACGAACGACGAGCCCTCGGCGGCCTCGTGCTCCGGGCGCGTCCCCTCGCGGAGCAGGACCGACAGCGGGGCGGTGGCGCCGGACCCGGCGGCCGGGTCGTCGGCGCGCGGCGCGACGGCCGGCAGGTCGTGCGTGGTGGTCATGTCTGCTCCCGGGGGCGCGCGGCTGGCGTCGAGATGACGTCGCGTCAGAACGTACCCCAGGAAGTAAGGATTGCCTACCCTCCCTCGCGGCGGGTGTTCCGCCGCCGGCACGGTGCGGCCCTGCTCGCCCGGGTGCCCCGAGGGCGCCGGACGTCGCCGGACGGCGACGCGGGCGGGATACCGTGCGTGGCGTGACCGCCGCGACGCCCCCGGAACCCGACGCCGACACCGACGACTACCGCCCCGCCGACCCGGATGCCAAGGACTGGACCTGGGTGATCGCCGAGCGCTGCCCCGAGTGCGGGTTCGCCGGCACCGACGTGGCCGGCCCCGACATCGCCGGCACCGTGCACGACCTGGTGCCCCGGTGGCGCGCGGCGCTCAACCGCCTCGACGTCCGCGACCGACCGGCGCCCGGCGTCTGGTCGACGCTCGAGTACGGCGCGCACGTGCGCGACGTGCACCGCGTGTTCGCCGAGCGGCTGCGGCTGATGCTGACCGAGGACGACCCGCTGTTCGCCAACTGGGACCAGGACGCCACCGCCGCCGAGGAGCGCTACGACCGGCAGGACCCGGGCCGCGTCGCGGACGAGCTGGCCGACGCCGCGGCCGCGCTGGCGGCGGGGTTCGCCGCGGTCCGCCCCGACCAGTGGGCACGCGGCGGCCGTCGGTCCAACGGGTCGTCGTTCACGGTCACGACCCTCGGGCAGTACTTCCTGCACGACGTGGTGCACCACCTGCACGACGTCCGGGCCTGACCGCCCGGCGGGGCCGGGGGCGCGGCGAGGCCCCTCGGACGCTTACTCCGAGGGGCCTCGCTCCGGGGACGACGCTACGGGCCGCCGCCGTGCCCGCGGCGCAGGCGCGCCGGACCCGTCCGGCACCCCCACGGGACCGCGCCGTCATCCACAGATTCTGTGCACAACCCTGTGAACACCGCATGATCCTGCAGGTGACGCTGTGGACAACGTGTGCACTCCGCGGTGGACGAGAATTCGCCGGCGCAGACCCTTGCGGCCGTCGTCGCGGGAGGTCTAGAACTCTTCCAACGACCTCGACGGACGCACCGACCACCGCAGGGAGACCCGCCTCGACGGGTGCCCGGCGGGGCGGGGCCGGCGGGGCCGGGACCGGAGGGAGAACGACGGACCACCTCGGCGGGGCGACCCGGCGAGCTGCGGATGACGACGCAGAGGCCCGCTAGGACCCCGAGGGTCGGATCGTCGCCGTCCCGCCCGCGGCAGGTGCCCCCCGAGGTCGCCGCCGGGTGCCGGGGCGGAGCCGCACCGTCAGAGCGGCCGCCGGTCCCCGATCCGTCGGGGGCACAGGGACGACGATCGGGGAGGGCCCCTCGGACGCTTACTCCGAGGGGCCCTTCTCCGTGCCCGGGCGCGGTTACCCACAGGGTGGTCGGGGTTGTCCACACCTCGCCGTCGCCCGAACGGCCCCTCCGACCACCCGAGAGGGCGATATGTCGGGCTCTGTCCACAGGAGTTGTCCCCACCTTGTGCACGACCCCGTGGATCGAGCGGGGACCGGCGCCGCGCCCTGTGGACGTGGTGTGCACGCGCGGTGCGCCGCTGGGGATCGGCGCCGGTCAGCGCGGGTCCCGCCTGGGGACGACCGGCGTCAGGGCAGCAGGCGCAGCTTCCCGACCAGGCGGTCGACGCGGTTCCGCGGCCCGACGATGCTCACGGCGAGGTAGTCGTGGCCGTCCGCCGGGCGCTCCGCCATCGCGGCCAGGTACTCCGTGTACACGCGGATCTGCTGGGCGATGGCGGGCATGTCCGCCACGTGCACGCCGGGTGCCGCCGCGGCCTTGGCCCGCAGCTCCGCGAGTACGGCGCCCGGCGCGCCCAGCACGGTGCAGCCGGTCCAGGGCAGGCCCGTGTGCGCGTCCCCGCGCGCGTCCGTCGCGGCGGGCCCGAGCAGGCCGGGTACGCCCGTGACGGTCGCGGCGGTCACGCAGGCGACGGCGTTGGCGGCGCGGCCGGGCTCCAGCGACTCGTCGACGACCACGACCCACTTGAGCCGGGCGGACCGCGTCGGCTCGTCGAGGCGGATCTCCTCGGGCGCGAAGCCGACGGCCGGCGCCGCGGCGGGGCGGGGGTCGGCGGCGGTGGAGGGGGCGCCGGGGCCGGTGGCGGCGGGCGCGGGGGACACGGTCACGGCGACCTCCCGGTGGTGGCGCCGCGGACGATCCGCGGCGGTCGTCGTCCGACGACGAGTGGTGACGCTAGGCATCGGTACGAGCCCTGTCCACGACGTCCGTACGACGTACGGCTAAGGTCGGTGCATGGCCGATCTGGACGCACTCGACACGGCGATCCTGCGCGAGCTGCAGGCGGACGCACGGCGGACCAACCGCGACGTCGCCGCCGCCGTGGGCGTCGCGCCGACGACCGCCCTCGACCGGACGCGGGCTCTGCGCGAGCGCGGAGTGATCCGCGGCGCGACGCTCGACGTGGACCTCGCCGCGATCGGGCGGCCGGTGCAGGCGCTCGTCGCCGTGCGGATCCGGCCGCCGACCCGGCGGAACATCGAGGGCTTCCGCGCCTGGGTGGTGGCGCTGCCGGAGACGCTGGGCGTGTTCGTGACCACCGGCACCGAGGACTTCCTCGTCCACGTGGCGGTGCCGGACAACGAGGCGCTGTACGGGTTCGTGATCGACCGGCTCACCGAGCGGCCGGAGGTCGTCGACGTGCGCACCTCCGTCGTCTTCGAGCACCTGCGCAAGCGCCGCGTCGACCCGGCCCCGGGGGTGGTGCGTTCAGTGCGCGGGAGCGGCGAGGGCGCCCGCGGGCGGTGAGCCGTCGGCACCCGCCGCGCCGACGGGCCGGGTCGGCGGCCCGGCGGCCGCGGTCCGTGGC
>NZ_JBYTEP010000069.1:0-16007 GCF_058792015.1 Cellulomonas sp. EB106-03-03-XG116 | reverse complement strand
CCCCCCCCCCCCCCCCCCCCCCCCCCCCCCCCCCCCCCCCCCCCCCCCCCCCCCCCCCCCCCCCCCCCCCCGCCGGGCGTGGTGTCGGTCGGATCAGCCGAGGGAGAGCGCGCCGTAGCGGAACTTGAACGAGGCGTCGAGGGTGTCCTCGGCGCCGGTCACGTCCGCCCCGACGACGGCCACCTGGGCGCCCTGGAGGTACGGCACCGTGGACAGGTCCGCGGCGACCGCGTCCTGGATCTGCTCGATGAGCGCGGAGCGCTCGCCGGCGTCGGCGGTGACGGCCTGCTGCAGGATCAGGTCGTTCACCTCCTGGTTGTCGTAGTGGTTGCCCAGGAAGTTCTCCGTCAGGAAGAACGGCGTCAGGTAGTTGTCCGCGTCCGAGTAGTCCGGGAACCAGCCGAGCTGGTAGGCCGGGTACACGTCCGACGTGCGGTCCTTGGCGTACTGCACCCACTCGGTGGTCTGCAGGTCGACCGTGAACAGGCCGGTGGACTCGAGCTGGTCCTTGATCAGCGCGTACTCCTCGCCGGAGGACGGGCCGTAGTGGTCGTTGCTGTACTGCAGCGACAGCTGGACCGGGGTCTCGACGCCCGCGGCCTCGAGGGTCGACGCGGCCTTGTCGGCGTCCGGGCCGCCCTCGCCGTCGCCGTACAGCGGCTTGAGCGACTCGGTCGCGCCGGTCAGGCCCTCGGGCACGTAGGAGTACAGCGGCGTGTAGGTGCCCTTGTAGACCTGGTCCGCGATCTCCTCGCGGTCGATCAGGTCGGCCACGGCCTGGCGGACGGCGAGCGCCTTGGCCTCGTCGGCCTCCGGCGTCGTCGCGCCGTACGGCTGCGTGTTGAAGTTGAACGTGATGTAGCGGATCTCGCCGCCGGGGCCGTCGACGACCTTGACGTTGTCGTCGCCGCGCAGGTCCTCGATGTCGGTCGCGGACAGGCTGCGGAACGCCACGTCGACGTCGCCCTGCTGCACGGCCAGCTTCAGGTTGGACGCCTCGGCGTAGTACGTGACCGAGACCTCCTCGTTCTTCGGCGCGCCGAGCAGGCCCTGGTACTCCGGGTTCGCCTCGTACGACACGAGGTCGTTCTGGCTGTAGCCGGTGATCGTGTACGGGCCGGCGAACGCCTGGCCGTCGACGATCTCGTCGTCGGGGGTCAGCGCGTCGGCGGCGAAGACCTCCTCGTCGACGATCGGGCCCGCGGGACTCGACAGGATCTGCGGGAACACCTGGTCGTCCGGGGACTTGAGGGTGAACACGACGGTGGTGTCGTCCGGGGCCGCGACGCTGTCCAGGTTGTAGAGCAGCGAGCCGGGGCCGTTGCCGTCGTCCGCGCCCGACTCGAAGATCGCGAGCTGGCGGTCGAACGTGAACTTCACGTCGGAGGACGTGAGGTCGTTCCCGTTCGCGAACGTCAGGCCCGGCTTCAGGGTCACCGTGTACTCGGTGGGCGAGGTGAACTCGGCCGACTCGGCGATGTCCGGCTCGACGTCCGGGCTGCCGAACGGCGTGTTCATGAGGAACGGGTACACCTGGTTCATCACGGCGAACGAGCCGTTGTCGTAGGAGCCCGCGGGGTCGATCGTCGTGATCTTGTCGGTCGTGCCGATCAGCAGCGAGCCGCCGCCGGAGCCGCCGCCGTCCGACGTGTCGTCGCCGCCGCCGGAGCCGCCGCCGCACGCGGCGAGGACGAGGGCGGTGGCGGCCAGGCCGGCCGCGGAGACGATGCCGCGCCGGCGGCCGAGGGGAACCGCAGTCATGCGTGTACCTCTTCCCTGTGAAGGAGGTCCAGCCGGGGCGCGGCCGCCCGGGGTGACCCGGCGGCGCGTCCCCGGCCGCGTGGGGGATGGTCGCGTGACCACGGGCGCGCTCGCGCGCCCGTGACGTGGGTCATAGGAGTAGCACAGGATCTGAGATTTTCGAACATTCCCGTGTTACGCGGACATTTCACACCTGAAAAGGTGCAGGTCAGCGGCCTGGGATCCGGGATGTTACCGAGGGGTAGGAACCATTCTCAGGGCAATTCCTACCCCTCGGTCGGCAAGGGTGCGCCGGCGGTCACGCCGCGGGCGGCACCGCCTCGGCCGCCGCGCGGGCCGCCGCCGGGAGCGCCTCGACGATCCGGCCGAGCGCCGCGTCGTCGTGCGCGGCGGACACGAACCACGCCTCGAAGGCCGACGGCGGCGCGTACACCCCGTCGCGCAGCAGGCTGTGGAAGAACGCCGGGTAGCGCCACGACTCGGTCGCGAGCATCTGCGCGTAGTCGCGCGCGCCCGCGTCGGTGCCGAGCACGGTGCTGAACAGGTTGCCGGCGTGCTGCACGGCGTGCCGCAGGCCGGCGGCGGTGAGGGCCTCGTCCACGGCCGCCTGCAGCGTCGCGGACGCGCGGTCGACCGCCGCGTACACGGCGTCGTCGGCCAGGCGCAGCGTCGCCAGGCCGGCCGCCACGGCGACCGGGTTCCCGGACAGCGTGCCCGCCTGGTACACCGGGCCGACCGGCGCCAGCGCGTCCATCACCTCGGCGCGGCCGCCGAGCGCGGCGACCGGCATGCCGCCGCCGACGACCTTGCCGAACGTCAGCAGGTCGGGCGACCAGCCCTCGCGCGCCGCCTCGAGCCCCCACCAGCCGGCGGGGCCGACCCGGAACCCGGTGAGCACCTCGTCCTGGATCAGCAGGGCGCCGTGCTCGCGGGTGATCCGGGACAGCGCGGCGTTGAAGCCGGGCTCCGGCGGGACGACGCCCATGTTCGCCGGCGCGGCCTCGGTGATCACGGCGGCGATCCGGGTGCCGTGCTCGGCGAACGCGGCCTCCACGGCGGCGACGTCGTTGTACGGCAGCACGATCGTCTCGGCCGCGATCGCCGCGGGGACGCCGGCCGACCCGGGCAGCGCGAACGTCGCGAGGCCGGAGCCCGCGGCCGCCAGCAGGCCGTCCGAGTGCCCGTGGTAGAGGCCGGCGAACTTCACGACCGTGTCCCGGCCGGTGACGCCGCGCGCCAGGCGGATCGCGGTCATGGTCGCCTCGGTGCCGGTGGACACCAGGCGCAGCCGCTCGACCGCCGGCACCCGGGCGCGGACCGCCTCGGCGAGCTCCACCTCGGCGAGCGTCGGCGCACCGAAGCTCAGGCCCCGGCCGGCGGCCTCGCGGACGGCCTCGACGACCTCCGGGTGCGCGTGCCCCAGGAGCGCGGGCCCCCAGGACCCGACGAGGTCGACGTACTCGCGGCCCTCGACGTCCGTGACGTACGCGCCGCGGGCGCTCGCCAGGAACCGCGGGGCCCCGCCGACGGAGCCGTACGCGCGGACGGGCGAGTTCACGCCGCCGGGCACGACGCCCCGCGCGCGGTCGAACAGCCCCTCGTTCGTGCTGGACGTGCCCGTGCTGGTCACCCCGGTCACCGCCACTCCTCCCGCAGCCAGTGGGCCAGCTCGACGGCCCAGTACGTCAGCACCTGGTCGGCGCCCGCGCGGCGGATGCCGAGCACGGACTCCGTGATCGCGCGGCGGCGGTCCAGCCAGCCCTGCGCGGCGGCCGCCTCGACCATCGCGTACTCGCCGGACACCTGGTAGGCCGCGACCGGCACGGTGCTGACGGCGGCGACGTCGGCGAGCACGTCCAGGAACGCGCCGGCCGGCTTCACCATGACGAGGTCGGCGCCCTCCTCGATGTCGAGGGCGACCTCGCGCAGCGCCTCGCGGCGGTTCGCCGGGTCCATCTGGTACGTCCGGCGGTCGCCCTCGAGGGTCGACTCCACCGCGTCGCGGAACGGGCCGTAGAGGACGCTCGCGAACTTCGCGGCGTAGGCGAGCACGGCCACGTCGTCCCGGCCGGCGGTGTCGAGGACGTCCCGGATCACGCCGACCTGGCCGTCCATCATGCCGCTCGGCGCGACCACGTGGGCGCCCGCCTCGGCCTGGACCAGCGCCATCTCGGCGTACCGCTCGAGGGTCGCGTCGTTGTCCACCCGGCCGTCCGCGGTGAGCACGCCGCAGTGGCCGTGGTCGGTGAACTCGTCGAGGCAGAGGTCCGCCTGGATCACCAGCGCGTCACCGACCTCGGCCCGGACGTCGGCGATCGCGCGGTTGAGCACGCCGTCGGGGTCGGTCGCCCCGGAGCCGACCGCGTCCCGGGTCAGCGGGACGCCGAACAGGTTCACGGCGGCGACCCCGGCCGCGGCGGCCTCGGCGGCGGCCCGGCGCAGGGAGTCCCGGGTGTGCTGGACGACGCCGGGCATCGACGCGATCGGCGCGGGCTCGGCCAGGCCCTCCTTGACGAACATCGGCAGCACCAGGTCGGCCGGGTGCAGCCGGACCTCGCTGACGGAGCGGCGGAGGGCGGCGGTGCCGCGCATCCGGCGCGGGCGGACCCGGCCCGGTCGCGCGGCGGCGACAGCGGCGGCCGTCGACAGCGGGAGGGTCGGGGTGTCGGGTGCGGGTGCGGTCATGCGTGCTCTCCGTCCGGATGGGCCGCCCGGGGTGCGGCGGCGGGGGTGTCGTCCGGCGCGGCGGGGTGGGCCGCGGCCGGGCTCTCGTCGGTGGGGGCGCCCGCGTCCTGGGCGTCGTCCCGCGCCGCGGCGGCGCGCGCGAGGGCGGCGACGAGGCCGCCCGGGGTCTGGTCGTCGGCGACGGCGTGCACCGGCAGCCCGGCGCGCCGGGCCTCGGCGGCGGTCGAGTCGCCGATGCAGCACACGAGGGTGCCCGCGGGCGGGGCGCCGAGCATCGCGAGCAGGTTCCGCGCGGTGCTGCCCGACGTGAGCAGGACCGCGTCCACCCGCCCGGCGGCGTACGCGTCGCGCACCTCCGGCTCGGGGGCCGGGCCGGGGACCGTGCGGTAGGTGACGACGACGTCGACCGGCCAGCCGCGCGCGGCCAGGCCCGCGGCCATCGTCGGCGCGGCGAGGTCGCCGAGCGGCAGCAGCACCCGGGCGGGCTCCTCGCCGGCGGCCGGCCAGGCCGCCAGCAGCGCGACGGCCGAGGAGCGCCCGGCCGGCACCAGGTCGACCCGGACGCCCGCCTCGCGCAGCGCCCGGGCGGTGCTGCCGCCGACCGCGGCCACCCGGACCCCGTCGAGCAGGTCGGCCAGCGTGTGCCCGGTCTCCTCCGCGCGGTCCACGAGCACGGGCACGGCGGCGGCGCTGGTGACCGCGACCCAGCCGTAGTAGCCGACCTCGAGCGCGAGCAGCGCGTCGTCGAGCTCGGTGGGGTCGTACGGCGGGACGGTCTGGATCAGCGGGACGACCAGCGGCTCGGCGCCGGCCGCGTGCAGGGCGATGACCAGGGGGTCCGGCCCCTCGGTGGCCCGCGGGACGAGGACGGTCCGGCCGGCCAGCGGCCCGGCGGGGAGGGTGTGCGCGGTCGCGGCGGCGCCGTCGGCGCCCGTCACGCGCCCAGCTCCGCCAGCTCGGCGGCGCCCGCGCCCAGCAGGTCCTCGGCGAGCCGGGTGCCGAGGGCGGCCGCGGCGAGCGCGACCCGGCCGGCGGCCGCGGCGGGGTCCGCGTCGGCCGGACCCGTCGCGCCGCCCGCCAGCGTCGTCGACGCGGTCCGGCGCAGCGCCTCGGTGCCGTCGGTCCGGAGCACGACCGCCTCCAGCGTCAGCACGTCGTCCGCGCCGAGCCGCGCGTGCGCGCCCACCGGCGCGGCGCACCCCGCCTCGAGCCGGCTGAGCAGCGCGCGCTCGGCGAGCACGGCCAGGTGCGTGGGCCGGTGGTCCAGGGCGGCCAGCGCCCGGGCGAGGGGCGTGCCGGCGGCGGCGTCCTCGGCGCGGACCTCGACCGCCAGCGCGCCCTGGGCGGGCGCCGGGGTCATCACGTCGAACGGCAGCGCGTCGGTGACGGCGTCCAGCCGGCCCAGCCGCGCCAGGCCCGCCCGGGCGAGGACGACCGCGTCGAGGTCGTCCTCGATCCGGCGCAGCCGGGTGTCGACGTTGCCGCGGATGTCGACCACCCGCAGGTCGGGGCGGGCGGCGCGCAGCTGCGCCGCGCGCCGAGGCGAGCCGGTGCCGACCGCCGCGCCCTGCGGCAGCGTCGCCAGCGTGCGGCCGTCGCGGGCGCACAGGGCGTCCCGCGGGTCCTCGCGCACGGGGACCGCCGCGACGACCAGGCCCGGGGCCACGGCGGTCGGCAGGTCCTTGAACGAGTGCACCGCGACGTCGCAGCGGCCGTCGAGCAGGGCGTCCCGGAGGGCGGTCACGAACACGCCCGTGCCGCCCAGGGTGGCCAGCGACCCGGTGAGCCGGTCGCCGTCCGTGCGGACGCGCACCAGCTCGTGCGGGCCGGCGCCGAGCGCGGTCAGCGCGTCGGCCACGTGCCCCGTCTGGGTGAGGGCGAGCGCGCTCGCACGGGTGCCGACCCGGACCGTCTGGGGCATGTCCCCAGTCTCGGCCACCCCGCGCGGATCTGTCGAAACCGCGGGTCGTGGGCTGCGGTGCACGGGTCAGGCCTCCGGGGGTGGGGTGCGGTCGGGGTCGGCGGGCGGGGCGGACGAGGCGAGCGCCGCCGCGGTGGCTCGGGCGTCGGGGACGACGGAGGCGAGGCCGTTGCCGGACACCCACGCGCCCACCACGGCGAGGCCGGGCACGCCCGCGACGGCGTCCCGGGCCCGCCGCACGGTCTCCCGGTGCGCGGCGCTGGGGACGGGCAGCCCCTGGCGCCAGCGCACCCGGGCGGCGGCGCGGACCTGCTCGCGGCGCAGGGGGACGCCGAGCACGGCCGCGGCGTCCCGCACCGCCAGGTCCGTGAGCGCGTCGAGGTCGCGCGGCAGCGCGTCCGCCCCGTCCTCGCCGGCCCGGCCGTAGGAGAGCCGCACGACGTGCCGGCCCGGGCCCGCCGCCTCGGCGAGCCACGCCCACTTCGCCGTCGCGTGCGTCAGCGCCTTGGCCCGCACGCCGGCGACGCCGCGGGCGACCAGCACGCCGGTGCCGCGCGGGGCCGCGTCGAGCGCCGGGGCGTCCAGCACCAGGGTCACGAGCACGATGTCGGCGCCGGGGTCCGTCGTCAGGCCCGCCAGGCCCGGGGCGACGCCGGCCAGCAGGTCGACGGCGCGCGGGGTCGCGACGACCAGGCGCGGGGCGGTGAGCGTCCCCGACCCGTCCGGCCCGTCGACGGTGACGTCGAACCCGCCGGCGGCGCGGGCGACCGCCCGCACGGACGCCCCGCTGCGCACCGAGCCGCCGCGCGCCAGGACGTCCGCCACCAGGGCGTCGACCAGCACGTGCAGCCCACCCCGGAACCCCGCGACCGCGGACCCCGCGGGGGCGAGCGCGCGCTGCGCCGTCACCCCGCGGGCGAGGGACCCCTCGCGGCGCACCGCGGCGACCAGCCCGGGGGCGACGGCGTCCGCGGCGACGTCGTCCGGCTCGGCCGCGTGCACGCCGGCGACGACCGGCCGGACCAGGCGGTCCAGCACCCGCCGACCCGCCCGGGCGCGCACGAGGGCGCCGAGCGTCGTGCCGTCCGCGGTCCCGACCCGCGCGGGCAGCACGCGGTCCAGCGAGGCGCGCAGCGAGCCCGCGACCCCGATCGTGCGGCGGACGTCCGGCGCCCACGGGTCGGCCGGGATCCCCAGCAGCCCGGTCCGGGGGAGCGGGCCCGCGCCGCCGGGCAGCCGCACCCAGGCGCCGTGCTTCTCGGGCGTGACCACGCGGTCGGCGAGCCCCAGCTCGTCGGCCAGCGCCGCGACCACGCCGCCGCGGGTGGCGAACGACTCGGCGCCCGCGTCCAGGGACAGGCCGTCCACCTCGTGCCGGCCGACGACGCCGCCGGGCGACTCCCACGCCTCGAGCACCAGCGGGCGCAGGCCGGCGAGGGCCAGCTCGCGCGCGGCGACGAGCCCCGCCACGCCGCCGCCGACGACGAGGGCGTCCCAGGCCGCGCCCGGGGGTGCCCCCGGGTCGGCGGGTCGTGCGGTGCCGGGTGCCCGGTCCTCGTCGTTCGTGGTCGCGTCCTTCCTCATCCGTCCAGCCTGCCGCGTCCCGGTGACCGGGGGGTGGGACCGGACCCCTACCTCAGAGCCCGTGCACCAGCGCCACGACGCGGGTCAGCACGTCGGGGTCGGTCTCCGGCGGCACGCCGTGGCCCAGGTTCACGACGTGCCCCGGGGCCGAGGCGCCGCGGGCGACCACGTCGCGCACGTGCGCCTCCAGCACCGGCCACGGGGCCGCGAGCAGCGCGGGGTCGACGTTGCCCTGCACCGGCACGCGGCCGTCGAGCCGGCGGACCGCCTCGTCCAGGCCGATCCGGTGGTCGACGCCGACGACGTCGGCGCCCACGTCCCGCATCGCGGCCAGCAGCTCGCCGGTGCCGGTGCCGAAGTGCACGCGCGGCACCCCGAGATCGGCCACGTGCGCCAGCGCGCGGGTCGAGGCGGGCGCCACGCGGGCGGTGTAGTCGGCGAGGGACAGCGACCCGGCCCAGGAGTCGAACAGCTGCGCCGCGCTGGTGCCCGCGAGCACCTGCGCCCGCAGGAACGCGCCGGTCACGTCCGCGGCCCACTCGGTGAGCGCGCGCCAGGTGCCCGGGTCCGCGTGCATGAGCGTGCGCGCGGCCAGGTGGTCCCGGGACGGCCGGCCCTCGACCAGGTAGGCGGCCAGCGTGAACGGCGCGCCCGCGAACCCGATCAGCGGGGTCGACCCGAGCGCGGCGGTCGTCAGCCGGACGGCCTCGACCACCGGGGCCAGCACCTCGGCGGTGAGCGACTCGGCGGGGTGCGCGGCGCGCAGCCGCGCGACGTCGTCCGCCGTGCGCACCGCCGAGCCCATGACCGGGCCGACGCCGGGCTGGATGTCGACGTCCACGCCCGCGAGCCGCAGCGGGATCACGATGTCCGAGAAGAAGATCGCCGCGTCCACGCCGTGCCGGCGGACCGGCTGCAGGGTGATCTCCGACGCCAGGTCCGGGGTCAGGCAGGCGTCCAGCATCGCGGTGCCCTTCCGGGCCTCCCGGTACTCCGGCAGCGACCGGCCGGCCTGGCGCATGAACCACACCGGGCGCCGGCTCGGCGTGCGGCCGCGGAAGGCGTCCACGAGGGGCGCGTGCGCCGTGCGGCCGTCCACCAGCGGGTGGTCGGCGGGCAGGCCGGCGCCGTCGGGGAGCGACGGGAGGGCGGGGGCGGGGGTCGCCGGGGCGCTCGCGGGCGCGTCGGGGCGTGACGGAGTCGACATCGGGACGATTGTGCCCCGTCTTCCCTGGAGTGATTAAATTCTTGGCGTGGTGATGCTGTCGTTGGTGGCCAGCCATCACGACCTCGACCTGTCCGTGCTGGAGCGGTTGTCCGCCGACACCCACGCCGTCGGGCGGGAGATCGTGACGGCCTCGGAGTCGATCGCGGGGGCGGTCGTCCTGGCGACCTGCAACCGCTTCGAGCTGTACCTGGACGTCGCCGACGCGGACGCCGCCGACGAGGCGCGGTCGGCCGTGGCCGGCACCGTCGCCGCCCGCTCCGGCTACAGCGCGGAGCGCGTCGCGGACGCGCTCACCCCCGCCACCGGCCCCCGGGTCGTCGAGCACCTGTTCGCCGTCGCCTCCGGGCTGGAGTCGATGGTCGTCGGCGAGCGGGAGATCGCGGGGCAGGTCCGCCGCGCGCTCACCGCCGCCCGCCGCGACGGGACCACGACCTCCGACCTCGAGGGCCTGTTCCAGTCCGCCTCCCGCGCGTCCCGCGCCGTCGAGGGCCGCACCGGCCTGGGCGCCGCCGGCCGCTCCGTCGTGGGCGTCGCGCTCGACCTCGTCGAGGACGGCCTGCCGGACTGGTCGGACGTGCGCTGCCTGCTGATCGGCACCGGCTCCTACGCCGGCGCCAGCCTCGCCGCGCTCAAGGCCCGCGGCTGCCGGGACGTGCTCGTGTACTCGGCCAGCGGCCGCGCGGGCCGGTTCGCCGCGCAGCGCGGGGTGACCGCCGCGACCGACGACCTCGCCGCGAGCCTCGCCGGCGTCGACCTGGTCGTGGCCTGCAGCGGTGCCTCCGGCGCGGTCCTCGACGTCGACGCGCTGATCCGCGCCCGGTCCGCCGAGGCCGCCCTCGGCGCCCGCCCGCTGGCCGTCCTCGACCTCGCCCTGCAGCACGACGTCGACCCCGCGGTCGGCGAGCTGCCCGGGGTGCGGCTGGTCAGCCTCACCACCGTCGCCGACCACGCCCCCGACGGGCACTCCGCGACGGTCGCCGAGGCGCGTGCGCTGGTCGAGGAGCAGGCCGCGACGTTCGAGCGCGACCTGCGCACCCGGCAGTGGAACCCGCCGGTCGTGGCCGAGCGCCGCCGGGTGCTCGAGGAGCTCGGGCTCGCCGTCGACGGCCTGCCCGAGCGCGAGGCCCGCGCGCTGCGCCGCCGGGTGCGGTCCGCCCTGCACGCCCCGACGGTCCGCGCCCGCGAGGCCGCCCGGGCGGGCGACGCCGCGGCGTACGCCGCCGCGCTGGCGGACCTGGCCGCGGTCGAGGTCCCGCGCCCGGCGCTCTCGGCCCCGGCGCGCTGACCCGCGGGCCCGCCGCGGCCCGCGCATCGCGCGAGTTCGGTGCCTCCCGCCGCGTTCGGTACCTCCAGCCACCGAACCGGGCGGGAGCCACCGAACGCGGCGGTCCCGCACCGCGCGGGGGTCAGGCGTCCAGGTACCGGAGGAGATCCGCCGCCAGGCCCGTGTAGCCGGCCGGGGTCAGCGCCTGGAGGCGGGCCTCGACGTCGGCCGGCAGGCCCAGGCCCGCGATGAACTCCCGCATGTCGTCCGCCGTGAGCCGGCGGCCGCGGGTCAGCTCCTTGAGCCGCTCGTACGGGTTCTCCATGCCGGTGACCCCCGCGACCGCGGCCGCGCGCATCGCCGACTGGACGGGCTCGCCCAGGACCTCCCAGTTCTGGTCGAGCTCCCGTGCCAGCAGGTCGCGGTCCACCGACAGCGCGGCGAGGCCGCGGCGCACGTTGTCGACCGCGAGCAGCGAGTGCCCGAACGCGGGCCCGATGTTCCGCTGCGTGGTGGAGTCGGTGAGGTCCCGCTGCAGGCGGCTGGTGACCAGCGTCGCGCCGAGCGAGTCGAGCAGGGCGCAGGACAGCTCGAGGTTCGCCTCGGCGTTCTCGAACCGGATCGGGTTCACCTTGTGCGGCATCGTCGACGAGCCCGTCGCCCCGGCGACCGGGATCTGGGTGAACACGCCGCGGGAGATGTACGACCACACGTCGGTCGCGAGGTTGTGCAGCACCCGGTTGAACCGCGCCACGTCGGCGTACAGCTCGGCCTGCCAGTCGTGCGACTCGATCTGCGTCGTCAGCGGGTTCCAGGTCAGGCCCAGGTGCTCGACGAACGTGCGGCTGACCTCGGGCCAGTCCGCGCCGGGGACCGCGACCACGTGCGCGCCGTAGGTGCCGGTCGCGCCGTTGAGCTTGCCCAGGTACTCCGCGCCCTCGACCCGACGCAGCTGGCGGCGCAGCCGGTGCGCGAGGACCGCGAGCTCCTTGCCGAGCGTGGTGGGCGTCGCGGGCTGGCCGTGGGTCAGCGCGAGCATCGGCACGTCGGCGAGGTCGCGGGCCGTGGCGGCGAGGTCGTCGACGAGGCCGGTCGCGGCGGGCAGCCACACGTCCCGCACCGCCCCGCGGACCATGAGCGAGTACGACAGGTTGTTGATGTCCTCGCTGGTGCAGCAGAAGTGCACGAGCTCGGAGACCGACGGCAGCACCGTGCCCCCGCCGAGCACCGACGGCGCCGCGGCGATCCTCTCCTTGAGGAAGTACTCGACGGCCTTCACGTCGTGCACGGTGGTGCGCTCGATCTCGGCCAGCCGGGCGACGTCGTCGGCGCCGAACTCCGCCACGACCGCTCGCAGGTACGCCTGGTCCGCGTCGGACAGCACCGGCGCGCCGGGGACCACGCCGTGGGTGGTCAGGTGGATCAGCCACTCGACCTCGACGTGCACCCGCTCGCGGTTCAGCGCGGCCTCGGACAGGTGGTCGACCAGCGGGGCGACGGTCCGGCGGTACCGGCCGTCGAGCGGGCCGAGGGCGATCGGCGGCTCGACGTCGGCGAGCGACGTGCGGGCGGCGGGCGCGGCGGACGGGCTGCTCTCGTGCGCGGGCATGGGCCGCATCCTCCCACGACGGGCGATCGGGTGATCCGCGGCCGACGCCCCGCGGACCGCCCTCCCCCGTCGGAGCAGGTCAGGCGGCCGGGGACGACCCCGGAGCCGCGCTCGGGCGGGTGACGCCGTGCGCCCGGACGGGGAGAGCGCTCGCCCGATCCCTCACGCGGCGGCCGTGGCTGCCGATGCGGAGGCCACTCGGGGGAGCCGTGCGGAGCAGACGCACCAGGCGCACGGGCACAGCAGCGAGGGGTACGGACATGGCGGGTCTCAGGGGGCGGCGGGGCTCCGCGGCCGAGCCGGCGCAGGGCGCCGACGTGGAGCGGGAGCTCCGGGCGCTGGACGACGTGGTCCGCGCGCTCGGCTCGTCGGGCGACGGCGACCTGGGGGACATCGTCGAGACGATCCGGGGCGCCCTCGGCTTCGCGTACGCGTCGGCCTGGCGGGTCGACCCGGCCGAGGGCGCGCTCGTGTTCGTCGCGCAGACGGGGCACCTGTCCCGCGAGCTCACCGAGATGACGCCGGGCTACCGGATGCCGAAGGGCGTCGGGCTGTGCGGGCTCGCGTGGCAGCGGGACGGCGTGCTGCCGGTCGCGGACCTGAACGAGCACGCGACCAACTGCACCCGCGGCGAGGCGTTCCTGCGCGCCGGCGCCCGCGGCGCGATGACCATGCCGCTGTGGCACCGCGGCGAGGTCGTGGCGGTGCTGGACTTCCTGTCCACCGAGCGCCGCTCGGAGGGGCCCGCGCAGGTGCTCGTCCTCGACGTGCTGGCCCGGACGGTCTCGCAGGCGCTGGAGGCGCGCCGCGCCGCGGACGAGATCGCCCAGGTCGCGCGCGACCAGCAGGCCGTGACCGCGTCCGTCTCGAAGGTCGGCCAGTGCACCGACGAGGAGCAGGCGCTGCGCGTCGCCCTCGACACGGTGCGCGAGGAGTTCGGCTGGGACTACGGCTCCTACTGGGCGGTCGATCCCGAGGCGCGCGTGCTGCGGTTCCAGGTGGAGTCCGGCACCGCGGGCGAGGAGTTCCGCCGCGTCACGCTCGCCGCGAGCTTCGCCGAGGGCGTGGGGCTGGCGGGGCGCGCCTGGCGGGCCCGGGACCTCGTGTTCGTCCGGGACCTCGGCGAGCTCACCGACTGCGTGCGGGCACCCGCCGCGCAGCGCGCCGGCGTGCGCTCGGGGGTGTGCATCCCGGTGATCGTCGGCGACGAGGTCCTCGGGACGATGGACTTCTTCACCACCGCGACCATCGAGCTCACCGACAGCCGGCGCGGCTCGCTCCGCAACGTCGCGCGCCTGGTGTCCCAGCGGGTCGACATCCTGCGCGCCGCCCAGCGGGACCGCGCCGCGTCCGAGGCGCTGCTCGGCAGCGTCGCCCGGCTGTCGGAGAGCGCGTCCGAGGCCGTCCGGGTCGCCGAGGAGGCCGTCGCGCAGACCGCCGCCATGGCCGAAGAGGTCCGCACGCTCGAGGCGTCGTCCTCCGCCGTGGGGGACGTCATCCGGGTCATCTCGTCGATCGCGGACCAGACGAACCTGCTCGCCCTGAACGCCACGATCGAGGCCGCCCGCGCCGGGCAGGCCGGTCGCGGGTTCGCGGTCGTCGCCACCGAGGTGAAGGACCTCGCCGGCGGCACGTCGACCGCGACGTCGCGCGTCGAGCAGCAGGTCGCGGACATCCAGGCGAACACCGCCGCGGTGTCCCGGGGGATCGAGTCGGTGAGCACGACGATCCGGCGCATGGACGAGGTCCAGGCCCGGATCGGCGAGGTGCTCGACGAGCAGCGCGAGATGGCGCGGTCCTTCCGCGCCTCCTGACGCCGCGGTCCCGCGGAGCCCCGTGGGCGTGCCGCGGGCCGGCGACGGGCCCGCACCCGTCGCCGGCCGCGGTGGCCGGTTCCACTCCCTTCCTTCGGTTCCGGGGTCGGCGTCAGCGAGAGCCGCCCCGAGCTGCGGGGTCCGGGGACCACGGGGTCCGTCGGCCGGCGGAGGACCCGCATCCGCCGCCGGCCGACGGGTTCAGTGGCGGGCGGTCAGGTGAGCGCCACCCGCGGGATGCGGCGGAGCAGCAGGCCGAGGCCCACCAGGCCGAGCGCGGCCAGCACCGTCAGGGCGGCCGGGGCGCCCGTCGGGGCCAGCGCGGCCGGCACGGTCACCGCCGCCGCTGTCGCCGTCGAGCGGTCCAGGGCGGCGGCCAGGTCGGCCGCGGCGAGGACCCCGGAGGTGAAGCCGACGTCGGCGACCGTGGTGGTGCCGTCGTCGGTGGTGGCGCCGGGGCCCGTGGTGCCCTCGGTGCCGGTGCCCGGGTCGGTGCCGGTGCCCGGGGCGGTCCCGGTGCCCGGGTCGACCACCGCGGCGTCGCCGACCACGCCGAGCGCGAGGTCGCCGATCGAGACCGGCACGGTGACCGGCAGCGCGATGCCGATGCCGGACAGCAGGCCGTCGGTGTCGCCGGTGCCGGCCTCGGCGGTGGGGGTGCCGGTGCCGGTGGTGCCGGTCGACGTGGTGCTCGCGTCGCCGATCAGGCCGAGCGCGAGGTCGCCGACGATGATCGGGATGCTGATCGGCGCGGCCACGGAGGTGCCGGAGCCGGTGCCGTCGGCGTCGCCGGTGCCGGCCTCGGCCGTGGGGCCGCCGGCGGTGCTCCCGGTGCCGGTGCCGGAGGACGACGCCGTCCCGTCGCCCAGCACGCCGAGCGCCACGTTCCCGATGGTGATCGGGACGCTGATCGGAGCCGCGACGCTGGTGCCCGCGAGCGCGCCGTCGGCGTTCCCGGTGCCGGCCTCGGCCGTGGGGCCGCCGGCGGTGCTCCCGGTGCCGGTGGACGACGCCGTCCCGTCGCCCAGCACGCCGAGCGCCACGTCGCCGACGGTGATCGGGACGCTGATCGGCGCGGCCACCGCGGTGCCGGAGCCGATGCCCTCGGCGTCCCCGCCGCCGGACGTGGCGGTCGGTGCCTCGGTGCCGCCGACGGCGGGCGTGGTGCCACCGGTGGTGCTGGCGTCGCCGAGGACGCCGAGGGCGACCCCGTCGACGTCGACCGGGATGCTCACCGGGGCGGCGACGCCGGTCCCGGAGGCGATCCCGTCGGCCTCCCCGCCCCCGGCCGTGGCGGTCGGGGCGGTGGCGGGCGCTGCGGGAGCGGCCGGCGTCGTCGCGGACGCGTCGCCGAGGACGCCGACGGCGACCGTCGAGACGTCCACCGGGACGCTGACCGGGGCGGCCACGGCGGTGCCGGAGGCCACCCCCTCGGAGCTCCCCCCGCCGGCGTCGGCCGCCGGGGCGGGCGCCGCCGGGGCGGGCGCGGCCGCGGGTGCCGCAGCGGTGGTCGTCGCGTCCCCGAGGACGCCGGCGGCGAGGCCGGTCACGTCCACGGAGACGTCGACGGGTGCCTCGATCCCGAGGCCGGACAGCAGGCCGTCGTCGTCGGCGGCGTAGGCCGACACGGCCCCGGCGACGACGAGGCCGCCGGTCAGCAGAGCGGTGTGGACCGCTCGCCTCATGTTCGTGTGCATGATCGTCTTCCCCTGCTTCTGAGTCGGTGCGCCGGCGTGCGGCGCGAGGGCCCGTGGGGCGCGGCGGCACGGGTGCCGCGAGCGCCGGGGCCCGACTCAGGCGGGGAAGACGGGGACGTCGCGGAGACGGAGCGGGAGCTCGACGCGGTCGCGGGCGGCGGCGAGGAGCCGCGACCCGCCCAGGACCAGCGCGAGGGTCGTGAGGACCGCCAGGACGTCCTGGCCGGCGGCGGTGCGCAGCGGGCTGCCGGCGGCGCCGGTGCCGGACGGGGCCGGGGCGCTGGGCGCGGGCGGCACCGGGCGGTCGCCGCCGCCGACGGGCGCGGAGGCCGACCGGGCGGCGTCGTCGGTGCCCGTGGCCGGGAGGACCGCGTCGGAGGGGGCCGCGGCTGTCTCTTCTCCCCATCTGACGCTGCCGACGAAGGCCGTGGAGTGTAGATCTCG
>NZ_JBYTEP010000068.1:0-16152 GCF_058792015.1 Cellulomonas sp. EB106-03-03-XG116 | reverse complement strand
ACGACGAGCGGCCTTCGGCCCCCGACGCCCCCGCCGCCCCCGACGCCCCCGGCGCCCCCGCGTCCGTCCGCCCGCCCGCCGCCAGGTCCCGGTACCGCGGCGGCAGCCACGACGCCGGCTCCGGCAGCACGACCGTCCCCGCCCGCCCCCGCGACGCGACCAGCCCGACGGCGGCCAGCGCCTGCCACGCCCCGCTGACGGTCGCGGGGCTGACACCCAGGTCGGCGGCGAGCCGGCGCACCGTGGGCAGGCGGTCGCCCGGCCGCAGGTCGCCGCTGCGCACCAGGCGCGAGACGGCGGCGGCGATCCCCCGGGGACTGCGGTCCTCCACGTGCTGGGCCACGTCCATGGGCGTCATCGTGCTCCCGCGCGACCCCGCGCACGGGCCGCCCCGGACCCCGGCGTCCCAGTGTTTACAGCCCCGTCATCGACGTTCTCGGGGCCGTTACGGGCAGTAACGCCGCAGAAATGTTCAACCCCCACAGTCACATTCCCATCGGGCCCCCGCGGCCCGGTCCCAGCACCCGGCATCACCCACTGCGGAGGTCCCTCATGTCAGTCGTGCGCGTCGCCTTCACCCAGGCCACCTGGACCGGCGACAAGGAGTCGATGATCCAGCTGCACGAGGACTGGACGCGCAAGGCCGCGGCCGAGGGCGCACAGGTCATCGGCTTCCAGGAGCTGTTCTACGGCCCGTACTTCGGCATCACGCAGGACACGAAGTACTACGAGTACGCCGAGACCGTCCCCGGTCCGACGACCGACCGGTTCAGCGCGCTGGCCAAGGAGCTCGGCATCGTGATCGTGCTGCCGATCTACGAGGAGGACCAGCCGGGCGTGCTCTACAACACCGCGGCGGTCATCGACGCGGACGGCACCCTGCTCGGCACGTACCGCAAGCACCACATCCCGCACCTGCCCAAGTTCTGGGAGAAGTTCTACTTCCGCCCCGGCAACCAGGGCTACCCGGTGTTCGAGACCGCGGTCGGCAAGATCGGCGTGAACATCTGCTACGACCGGCACTTCCCGGAGGGCTGGCGGGTGCTGGCGCTCAACGGCGCGGAGATCGTGTTCAACCCGAACGCCACCGCCCCGGGCATCTCGAACAAGCTGTGGGAGGTCGAGCAGCCGGCGGCGGCGATCGCGAACGGCTACTACGTCATCGCGAACAACCGCGTCGGGCTCGAGGACAACGAGTACGGCGACGAGGCGGTGAACTTCTACGGCTCGTCCTACGCGGTCGGCCCGGACGGCAACTACGTCGGCGAGGTCGGCTCGACGACCGAGAACCAGCTGCTGATCCGCGACCTGGACCTCGACGTGATCCGGACGACCCGCGAGCGGTGGCAGTTCTTCCGCGACCGCCGGCCGGACGCCTACGGGCCCATCGTGGCGCCGTGAACGGGGGATCGCGATGAAGACCCTCATCACCGGCGGCACCGTCGTCAACGCGACCGGGCGCGGCGCGGCGGACGTGCTGATCGACGGCGAGACGATCGTCGCGCTGCTCCAGCCCGGCTCGACCGCCCTCGGCGTCGACCTGACCGCGACGGTCGACCGCGTCATCGACGCGACCGGCAAGTACGTGATCCCGGGCGGCATCGACGCGCACACCCACATGGAGATGCCGTTCGGCGGCACGTTCGCGTCCGACACCTTCGAGACCGGCACGACGGCGGCGGCCTGGGGCGGGACGACCACGATCGTCGACTTCGTGGTGCAGTACCCGCACGAGAACCCGGTCGACCAGTACGCGCTCTGGCACCAGAAGGCCGCCGGGAGCTGCGCGGTCGACTACGCGTTCCACCAGATCCTGTCCGACGTGCAGGACTCCTCGCTGCACGCGATGGACGAGCTGATCGCCGAGGGCGTCACCAGCTTCAAGCTGTTCATGGCCTACAAGGGCGTCTTCCTGTCGGACGACGGGCAGATCCTGCGGGCGATGCAGAAGGCGTCCGACAACGGCGCGATGATCATGATGCACGCGGAGAACGGGTCGGTCATCGACACCCTCGTGCAGCAGCACGTCGCCCGCGGCGAGACCAGCCCGTACTACCACGGGGTCTCCCGGCCCTGGCAGGCCGAGGAGGAGGCGACGCACCGCGCGATCATGCTCGCCGACCTCACCGGGGCGCCGCTGTACATCGTGCACGTCTCCGCGAAGCAGGCGGCCGAGCAGATCGCCCAGGCCCGGGACCGCGGCCAGAACGTGTTCGGCGAGACCTGCCCGCAGTACCTGTACCTGTCGCTCGAGGACCACCTCGGCGCGACCAGCGAGCAGTGGGGCGACTTCGAGGGCGCCAAGTACGTGTGCTCGACGCCGCTGCGCTCGAAGCACGAGGGCCACCAGCACCAGATGTGGAACTCGCTGCGCACGAACGACCTGCAGCTCGTGTCCACGGACCACTGCCCGTTCTGCATGAAGGACCAGAAGGAGATGGGGATCGGGGACTTCTCCAAGATCCCCAACGGCATCGGCTCGGTCGAGCACCGGATGGACCTGCTGTACCAGGGCGTCGTCACCGGCGAGATCAGCCTGGAGCGCTGGGTCGAGATCTGCTGCACCACCCCGGCGCGGATGTTCGGCATGTACGGCCAGAAGGGCGTGCTCGCGCCCGGCGCCGACGCCGACGTCGTGGTCTACGACCCGAACGGGCACACGTCGATCGGCATCGGGAAGTCGCACCACATGGCCATGGACTACTCGGCCTGGGAGGGCTTCGAGGTCGACGGGCACGTCGACACCGTGCTGTCCCGCGGCGAGGTCGTCGTCGACGGCGGCCTGTTCCTGGGCCGCGCCGGCCACGGGAAGTACGTCAAGCGCGGCCTGTCGCAGTACCTGATCTGACGGCCCCACCCCTGCGACCCCGAGAAGGAGGCACGCCCATGGAGTTCGGCGTCGTCCTGCAGAACGACCCGCCCGCCTCGAGGGTGGTCGACCTGGCCCGCCAGGCGGAGACCCACGGGTTCGACTACGTCTGGACCTTCGACTCGCACCTGCTCTGGCAGGAGCCGTTCGTCGTGTTCTCGCAGATCCTCGCGGCCACCCGCAAGGTGATCGTGGGCCCGATGGTCACCAACCCGGCGACCCGGGACTGGACCGTGCTGGCGTCCTCGTTCGCCACGCTCAACGAGATGTACGGCAACCGCACCGTGTGCGGCATCGGCCGCGGCGACTCCGCGGTGCGCACCCTGGCCGGCAAGCCGTCGAACCTGGCGACGCTGCGCGAGTCGATCCACGTCATCCGGGAGCTCGCGAACTCCCGGGCGGTCGAGCACAACGGCCGCAAGGTGCAGTTCCCGTGGTCCCGCGGCTCGGCGCTCGAGGTGTGGGTCGCCGCGTACGGCCCGCTCGCGCTCAAGCTCACCGGCGAGGTCGGCGACGGGTTCATCCTGCAGTGCGCGGACCCCGACGTGGCGTCGTGGATGATCCGCACCGTCCGGGACGCCGCGGAGGCCGCGGGCCGCGACCCCGACGCGATCAAGTTCTGCGTGGCCGCCCCGATGTACGTCGGCGACGGCGACTCCCCGGCCGCCCGGGCGCACATGCGCGAGCAGTGCCGGTGGTTCGGCGGCATGGTCGGCAACCACGTGGCGGACATCGTCGCGAAGTACGGCCAGGGGTCGCAGGTGCCGAAGGCGCTGACCGACTACATCGCCGGCCGGCAGGGCTACGACTACAACGAGCACGGCCGCGCCGGGAACTCGCACACCCAGTTCGTCCCCGACGAGATCGTCGAGCGGTTCTGCCTGATCGGCAGCCCTCGCGAGCACGTCGAGAAGCTGCAGGCGCTGCGCGCGCTCGGGGTCACCCAGTTCGCCGGGTACCTGCAGCACGACAACAAGGACGAGACCCTCCGGATGTACGGCGAGCGGGTCATCCCGGCGATGGCCGAGCACGTCGTGGCGACGGCATGACGACGGGGGTCGCGGGCCCGGGCGTCGCGGAGGCCGGGGACGCTGCGGTCGTCGCCCCGTCGGCGGCCGCCCTCGCACCGGCCGCCCGCCGGACCCGGGCGCTGCCCGCGCCGCTCCGCGCGCTCCGCCCGGTCGCCCTCGGCCTCGCCGCCCTCGTCCTGCTCGCCGCGCTGTGGGAGCTGGTCAAGGCGGTCGTCCCCGAGGACGGCTGGAGCGTCGGCGAGCTCCGCGTCCTGCCGCGCACCACCGACCTGGCGATGCCGCACGTCACCGAGATGCTGGCCCGGCTCGGCGAGCCGCTCACGTCCCAGCCGGGCGCCGACCCGCTGTGGCTCGCGGTGCTCCGCGCCGGCGGCACCAGCCTGCGGATCGCCGCGGTGTCCTGGGTGATCGGCGTGGTCGTCGGGTTCGCCCTGGCGCTGCTGATGACCCGGTTCCGCATCGCGCGGTCCGCGGTGCTGCCGCTCGTCGTGCTGAGCCAGACCGTCCCGCTCATCGCGCTCGCCCCGCTGGTGAAGGGCTGGGGCTCTAAGCTCGAGCTCGGCTTCACCTGGGAGCCGTGGATGTCGGTCGCCGTGATCGCCTCCTACCTGGCGTTCTTCCCGGTCGCGGTCGGGGCCCTGCGCGGCCTCACCTCGCCCGACACCCTGCACCGCGAGCTGTTCGCCGGCTACGCCGCCTCCTGGTCCCAGGAGCTGGTCCGGCTGCGGCTGCCCGCGAGCGTGCCCCACCTGCTGCCCGCCCTCCGCCTGGCGGCCACGAGCGCCGTGCTCGGCGTCGTCGTCGCGGAGGTCTCGACCGGGATGCCCGGAGGTATCGGACGCATGATCCTCGAGTTCGCCAACTTCGCCAGCAGCGACCCCGCCAAGCCGTGGGCGCCGATCTTCGGGGCGGTGCTGCTCGGCCTGGTCGCCTCCGGGGCGGTCGCGCTGCTCGGCACCGCGCTGCGCCGGTTCCGCCGGGCGGAGGCGGCCGCGTGACCCCGCCGACCGCCGCCGGGACGCCCGGCACGGCGACCGCCGCCGCGCCCGCCGCCACCGCCGCGGCCGTCCAGGTCACGGGCGTCGGCCGGGTGTTCCCCGGCGAGGGCGGCCGGGCCGTCACCGCCCTGGAGCACGTCGACCTCACCGTCGGCGCGGGGGAGTTCGTGTCGCTGATCGGCCCCTCGGGGTGCGGGAAGTCGACCCTGCTCCGGCTGGTCGCCGACCTGGACCGGCCGACCTCCGGGTCGATCGCCGTGTTCGGGAAGCCGGCCGAGCAGGCCCGCCTCGGTCACGACTACGGCATCGCGTTCCAGCAGGCCGGGCTCCTGCCCTGGCGCACCGTCCGGGCCAACATCGAGCTGCCGCTGTCGCTGCACGGCGTCGGCCGCGCGGCCCGCCGGGAGCGCGCGGACGAGATGCTGGCGCTGGTCGGGCTCGCCGACTTCGCCGACCACTTCCCGGACCAGCTGTCCGGCGGCATGCAGCAGCGTGTCGCGATCGCCCGGGCGCTGGCCGAGCGGCCCAGCCTGCTGCTGATGGACGAGCCGTTCGGCGCGCTCGACGAGATGACCCGCGAACGGCTGCAGTCCGAGCTGGTGCGGATCTGCGCCGAGACGCAGGCGGCCGTGGTGTTCGTGACGCACTCCATCCCGGAGGCGGTGTTCCTGTCGGACCGCGTCGTGGTGATGTCGGCGCGGCCGGGGCGGATCGCGGGGATCGTCGACGTCGGGCTCGGCCGGTCGGGGTCGCGCGACGACGGCCTGCGCGAGGACGAGGCGTACTTCCAGGCGGTCACGGCGGTGCGCGAGGCGCTGCACGGCGGCGCCGAGGGCGTCCCGAGCCGCGGGGTGGAGACCCGGTGAGCGCCGCGTCCTGGGGCCACCGCGCTGCCCCGCTGCTGCTGCTCGCCGCGCTGGTCGCCGCGTGGCAGGCCGTGGTGACGCTCGGCGACGTCCCGCCGTTCCTGCTGCCGAGCCCGGCGACCATCGCCGGCGAGTTCGCCGAGTTCCTGCCGACGATCGCCTCGGCCGCGCTCGTCACCGGCACGAACGCCCTGGTCGGCCTGGTGATCGGCGCGGTGGTGGCGATCGCGGCGGCGGTCCTGGCCTCCGCCGTGCGGGCCGTCGACCTGCTGCTGGACCCGGTGGTCGCGGGGCTCGCGGTGGTGCCGGTCGTGGCGCTCGCCCCGGTGCTCTACACGATGTACGGCGCCTCGGTGGAGACCGGGCGGCAGATCGTGGTGGCCGTCGCGGTCGGGGTACCCGTGTTCGTCAACACGCTGCGTGGGCTCCGGCAGGTCCGGCCCGTGCACCGGGACCTCATGCGCGCGTACGCGGCCACGCCGCGGCAGGCGACCCGGGCGGTGACCATCCCGACGGCGCTGCCGTTCGTGTTCACGGGCCTGCGGCTCGCGTCCTCGCTCGCGGTCATCTCGGCGATCGTCGCGGAGTACTTCGGCGGACCGCGGTCGGGCATCGGGTCGTTCATCACCACGGCCGCGGCGGGGTCGAACTACGCCCGCGCCTGGGCGTACGTGCTCGGCGGCGTGCTCGTCGGGCTGCTGTTCTACGGGGCCACCTCCGCGGTCGAGCGGTGGGGGACCCGCGGGGTGCGCCGGGCCTGACCTGCGCGCACCAGAACGTCCCGCGGTCGGGGGTCCGCGGGCCGGCACCACCCCGCCTGCCGACGGCGCCAGGAGGGCCGCACACGGCTGATGCGACGGACAAGGGGATGACATGAGGAACAGCACCACCAGGCGGACCCGCCTCGGGCTCGGGGCGCTCGGCGTCGTGGCGGCGCTCGCGCTGACCGCGTGCGGCGGGTCGGACGACACGGCCGGGTCGACGGAGTCGGGCAGCAGCGAGGGCGGGGACCTGACGCCCGTGAAGCTCCAGCTCCAGTGGCTCACGCAGGCCCAGTTCTCCGGCTACTACGCCGCGCTGGACCAGGGCTACTACGAGGACGCGGGCCTCGACGTCGAGATCATCCCGAGCGGCGGCGACATCGTGCCGCAGGACGCCCTCGCGAACGGCGAGGTCGACTACGCGATCGCGTGGGTGCCGAAGGTGCTCGGCTCGATCGAGCAGGGCGCGGACATCACCAACGTGGCGCAGATCTTCGAGCGCTCCGCGACGCTCCAGGTGTCGTTCGCGGACGCGGGGATCGACTCGGTCGCGGACCTCGAGGGCAAGACGATCGGCTCCTGGGGCTACGGCAACGAGTGGGAGCTGTTCGCGGGCCTGAACAAGGCGGGCGTGACGGACTTCGAGATCGTCCAGCAGGCGTTCGACATGAACGCGTTCCTCGCCGGCGACATCGACGCGGCGCAGGCCATGACCTACAACGAGTACGCCCAGCTGCTCGAGACCGAGAACCCCGACACCGGCGAGCTCTACCAGCCCGAGGACTTCAGCGTCATCGACTGGAACGACGAGGGCACCGCCATGCTCCAGGACGCGATCTGGGCGGACGCGGGCCGGCTCGCCGACGACCCCGAGTACGCCGAGACGACGGTCGCATTCATCAAGGCGTCCATCCAGGGCTGGATCTACGCCCGGGACAACGCGCAGGAGGCCGCCGACATCGTCACGGCCGCCGGCTCGACCCTCGGCACCAGCCACCAGCTCTGGATGACCAACGAGGTCAACAAGCTCATCTGGCCGTCGACCTCCGGCGGCATCGGCCTGATCGACGAGTCCGCCTGGGACGCCACCGTCGCGATGGCCAAGGAGACCTCCAACGAGACCGGCGCGACGATCATCAGCGCCGACCCGCCGGAGACCGCGTACAGCAACGAGTACGTGCAGCAGGCGCTGGACGAGCTCGGGGCCGAGGGCGTGGACGTCGAGGGCGCGGACTTCGAGCCCCTCACCGTCGAGCTCCAGCCCGGCGGCAACTGACAGGCGGGCGAGGCGGCGGCCGCCCGCGCGCCGCCGCCTCACCCCGCCCACCCCTCATCACGGAAGGCCCGCACCCATGACCGCACCCGACGCCGACGGCGCGCTCGCCCTCGAGCTCGACCGCGCGCACGTGTTCCACTCCTGGTCCGCCCAGGGCGCGCTCGCCCCGCTCGTCGTCGCCGGCGCGTCCGGCTGCGAGGTCACCCTGGCGGACGGGCGCACCCTGCTGGACTTCAGCAGCCAGCTCGTCAACACCAACATCGGCCACCAGCACCCGCGGGTCGTGGCGGCCATCGCGGAGCAGGCCGGGCGGCTCACCACCATCGCCCCGTCGCACGCCGTCCTGCCGCGGGGCCGCGCCGCCGAGGCGATCCTCCGGCACGCGCCGGAGGGCTTCTCGAAGGTGTTCTTCACGAACGCCGGGGCCGACGCCAACGAGAACGCGATCCGGATGGCGCGCCTGGTCACCGGCCGGGACAAGGTGCTCTCGGCCTACCGGTCGTACCACGGCAACACCGGCGCGGCCGTGGTCGCGACCGGCGACTGGCGGCGCGTGCCCAACGAATACGCCCGCGGGCACGTGCACCACTTCGGGCCCTACCTGTACCGCTCGGAGTTCTGGGCCACGACGCCCGAGGAGGAGTGCGAGCGCGCGCTGCGGCACCTCGCGCGGGTCGTGGAGTCCGAGGGCCCGGCGTCGATCGCGGCGATCCTGCTGGAGTCGATCCCGGGCACGGCGGGCGTGCTGGTGCCGCCGCCAGGGTACCTGGCCGGGGTCCGCTCGATCGCGGACGAGCACGGGATCCTGCTGGTCCTCGACGAGGTGATGGCCGGGTTCGGCCGCACCGGGTCGTGGTTCGCGTTCGACCAGCACGACGTCGTCCCCGACCTGGTGACGTTCGCCAAGGGGGTCAACTCCGGCTACGTCCCCGCGGGCGGCGTGCTCCTGTCCGACCCGGTCGCGCACGCGTTCGACGACCGGGTGTTCCCCGGCGGGCTCACCTACTCGGGCCACCCGCTCGCGATGGCGGCGATCGTCGCGACCATCGAGGCGATGGAGGACGAGAAGGTCGTCGAGAACGCCGCCCGGATCGGCACCGACGTGCTGGCGCCGGGGCTCGCGGCGCTCGCGGACGCGCACCCGTCGGTCGGCGAGGTCCGGGGGACCGGGGTGTTCTGGGCGCTGGAGCTGGTCACGTCGCGGTCGACGCGCGAGCCGGTCGCGCCGGCGGCGATGGCCGCGGTGAAGGCCGGCCTGCTCGCCCGGGGGCTGCTGCCGTTCGTGCAGGACAACCGGATCCACGTCGTCCCGCCGTGCGTGGTGACCGACGCCCAGGTCGCGACGGCCCTGGCGGCCTACGACGAGGTCCTGGCGGACCTGGACGCCACCCTCTGACCGCATCGGCCCGCCCCGCGTCCCGCGGCCTACAGTCGGACCGAACCCGCACCACCGAGAGGACCACCCCGCATGTCCGAGAACGCCAGCCCCGCCCTCCGCGCCGTCGTCACCGGCGCCTCCAGCGGGATCGGCGCCGCGACCGTCCGCCGGCTGCGCGCCGAGGGCTGGGACGTCGTCGCCGTCGCCCGCCGCGCCGACCGGCTCGAGGCCCTGGCCGCCGAGACCGGCGCCGAGCCGTTCGTCGCCGACCTCACCAGCGACGACGACGTGGTCCGCCTGGCCGCGCACGTCGCGGAGACCGGCGGCCTCACGTCGCTGGTCAACAACGCGGGCGGCGCGCTGGGCCTCGACCCGGTCGCCGAGGCGGACGTCGAGGGCTGGCGCCGGATGTACGACATCAACGTCCTCGGCACCCTGCGGGTCACCAAGGCGCTGCTCCCGCTGCTCAAGGCCAGCGGCCGGGGCGACGTCCTGGTCGTCACGTCGACCGCGGCGATCGGCCCGTACGAGGGCGGCGCGGGCTACACCGGCGCCAAGCACGCGGAGCGGATGCTCACCACCACGCTGCGCCTCGAGCTGATCGGCGAGCCGGTCCGGGTCATCGACATCGCGCCCGGCGCCGTCGCGACCGAGGAGTTCTCGCTGGTCCGGTTCGGTGGCGACGCCGAGCGCGCGGCGAAGGTCTACGAGGGCTACCAGCCGCTGCTCGCCGAGGACATCGCGGACGTCATCGCGTTCGCCCTGACCCGGCCGCACCACGTGAACATCGACACGCTGGTCGTCCGGCCGCGGGCCCAGGTGTCGAACACCCAGACCGCGCGGTCCTGATCGCGCACGGGCGCGGGCGCGGGGTGGCAGCATCCGGAGCATGCTGAACCGCCTCGCGCTCGTGCCCGGCAGCGTTCCGGAGCGCGGCGTGCACTTCTGGGAGCCGACCGTCGACGGGGTGCCCGTCCGCCGGCTGCTCCGCTACGACGACCCGGAGGACGTGGACCTGGACGTCGAGGGCCTCGGGCCGGCGGGGGACAACCTGCCGGTCTTCGTCCGCCGGCGACCGACGCCGTGGGTCGACGACGTGCTCGCCCTGCTGGGCGAGCGGCCCGCCGCCCAGCTCGACGCCGGCCGGGTGCCCCTGTTCGTCTGCCGGATGTGCGGGGACCTGGGGTGCGGGGCGATCACGATGCGCGTCGAGCGGGACGCGGGCACCGTGACCTGGCGGGACTTCCGCTGGGAGACCGGGCGGGACGACCCCGACGACCGCGTCGTGGTCCCGGGCGGCCCGTTCGTGTTCGACCGCGCCCGGCACGACGCCGAGGTGCAGCGGTTCGTCGACAGCGAGGAGGCGGAGCGCGCCGCGCTCCCGGTGCCGGCCGGGTCCCGGTCGGTCGGGCGACGCACGTGGCGGCGCTGGTGGCGCCGGGGGTGAGCGGTCGGGTCCGACCCCCGCCCCCGCGCCGCCGCGCCGTCACGCCCCGGCGCTCACCGTGCCCTCCATCTCGTCCGCCCGGCGGATGTGCCGCGTCACCCACGGCGAGAGCGCGAGCAGGATGAGCGCGAACGCCAGCGCCACGGCGCCGATCCCCCCGAAGTACGCGGTGTCGGACGAGCCCTCGGTCGCCTTGATGAGCTGGGCCGTGATGGCCTGCCCGGCGGCCGGCGCGAGGAACCACACCGCCATCGCCTGGTTCCGGAACGCCCGGGGCGCGAGCAGCGTGGTCGCCGCCAGCCCGACGGGGGACAGGCACAGCTCGCCGAGGGTCTGGATCACGTAGACGACCACGAGCACCCAGGCGGGCGCGAGGCTGTCGGCGAACGCCGCCGACGCGAGCGCCATGACCAGGAACGACAGCGCGGCGAGCGCCAGGCCGATCGCGAACTTGGTCGCGGTCGGCGGGCGGTCGTGCGTCTTGGACCAGATCCACGCGAACACCGGCGCCAGGATGATGATCGACAGCGGGTTCACCGACTGGAAGAACTCGGGGCTGATCGTGACGCCGAAGAACGACAGCTCGGTGCGGTTCTGCGCGAACGAGGCGAGCGTCGTCGCCGCCTGCTCGAAGATCATCCAGAACAGCATCGCCGCGACGAACAGCGGGATGTACGCGATCACGCGCGGCCGCTCGGCGTCGGTGACCTTGGGGGAGCGGTACATCACGATGAAGTAGGCGACCGGCGCGATGAACGCCAGGTACGACATCGTGTCGATGAACGTGTCCAGGTTGAACCCGCCGGCCACGAGCGCCGCGACCAGGCCGACGACGACGATCCCGCCGAGGAGGACGAGGAACCCGCGGATCAGCTTCACGCGCTCCTCGGGTCGCACCGGGTTCGGCGCGACGCCGCCCGCCCTGCCGAGGTACTTCGCACCGGCCACGAAGAACACCAGCGCGATCGCCATGCCGACGGCCGCCACGAGGAAGCCCGCGTGGTACCCGCCCCAGGCGCGCGCGGCCCCGACGAGGAACGGCGCGGTGAACGAGCCGATGTTGATGCCCATGTAGAAGATCGAGAACGCCGAGTCGCGGCGCTCGTCGTCGCGGGCGTACAGCTCGCCGACCATGCTCGACACGTTCGGCTTGAGCAGGCCGGTGCCGAGGGCGACCAGGGCGATGCCGAGGTACGAGAACCCGGCGGACGGGATCGCCAGGCAGACGTGGCCGGCCGCGATGATGATGCCGCCGATGAGCACCGACCGGCGGGCGCCGATCACGCGGTCCGCGAGCCAGCCGCCCACCACCGACAGCAGGTAGACGCTGGTGCCGTAGATCGACACGAGCGCCAGGCCCGTCGTCTCGGCGATGTCCAGGCCGCCGTTCGCGACGGAGTCGGTCAGGTAGTAGAGCAGGATGGCGCGCATCCCGTAGTAGCTGAACCGCTCCCACAGCTCGGTGGTGAACAGCGTCATCAGCCCGCGGGGGTGGCCGAAGAACGCGCGGTCGCCGGCCAGCGTGCCGGCGGGGGGTTCGCCGTGGGCGGCGGTGGTCATGGGGTGACTCCTGACGCTCGTGGTGGCGCGCCCGGACGACACACCGAATTCCAGAATGTGACCCCCGCTCGCAGCACGGCAACAGGACCATGGGCCCGTGAGGTGGCGGGCGGCCGCCGGTAACGGGCCGTGCGAGCGCCGCTGCTACGGTCGGCTCGTCCGGACGGGCCCCCGCCGTCGTACCGCATCGCGTCTCCACCGACCGCGAGGGGCTGCCCATGTCCAGCGACCGCCGCACCACCCCGCCGATCCACGGGCGGGCCAGCTTCCGCACGGCGATCGACCGCACCGAGTTCCCCGAGCACGGCCTCGACCCGGACGAGGTCTACGAGCTGCTCCACACCGGCCTGATGCTGGACGGGCGGGAGACGCTGAACCTCGCCTCGTTCGTCACGACCTGGATGGAGCCGCAGGCCGAGGCGCTGATCCACGACACGCTGCGCAAGAACCACATCGACCACGAGGAGTACCCGGTCGCCTCGCTGGTCGAGGAGGCCTGCGTGCACATGCTCGGGGACCTGTTCCACGCGCCCGACCCGGCGGCCGTGGTCGGCGTGGCCACCATCGGGTCGTCCGAGGCGATCATGCTCGGCCTGCTGGCGCACAAGCGCGCGTGGCAGCACCGGCGCACCGCGGCGGGGGAGCCGACGGACCGGCCGAACGTCGTGTTCGGCGCCGAGACGCACGTGGTGTGGGACAAGTTCGCCAACTACTTCGACGTCGAGATGCGCAAGATCCCGATGCGCCCGGACCGGTACACGATCACCGCCGAGGACGTGGCGTCGCGGGTCGACGAGCGGACGATCGCGGTGGGCGCCGTGCTCGGCACCACGCACATCGGCGAGGCGGACCCGATCGCCGACATCGACGCCGCGCTGGTGCGGATCAAGGCCGACCGCGGCTGGGACGTCCCGCTGCACGTCGACGGCGCGAGCGGCGCGTTCATCGCGCCGTTCGCCGAGCCGGACCTGGCCTGGGACTTCCGGCTGGAGCAGGTCGCGTCGATCAACGCCTCGGGCCACAAGTACGGCCTCGTGTACCCGGGCGTCGGGTGGCTCGTGTTCCGCGACGCGTCCCGGCTGCCCGAGGACCTGGTGTTCAGCGTGAACTACCTCGGCGGCGCGCAGCCGACCTACACGTTCAACTTCTCCCGCGGCTCCGCGATGATCCAGGCGCAGATGTACAACTTCCTGCGCCTCGGGCGGGACGGGTACACCGCGATCGTCGAGACCATGCTGGCGAACGCGCGCTACCTGAACGAGGCGCTGAAGGCCACGGGCCGGTTCGAGATCCTCAACCCGGGGCTGGCCGAGCCGGTCGTGACGTTCCGGCTGGCGGGGGACCCGGGGTACGACGTCTACCACCTGTCCGCGCGGCTCCGGGAGAACGGCTGGATCGTCCCCGCGTACAGCCTGCCGCCCAACGCCGAGGACGTGCACCTCATGCGCGTCGTCGTCCGGCTGGACCTCAGCCGGCTGATGATCGACCAGCTGCTGCGCGACCTCGACCTCGCGTGCACCGCGCTCGAGGCGGAGTCGCCGGTGCCGCGGGCGCACCACGCCCCGGACCTGTGGACCGCGCCGGCGCACGCGGCGGCGCGGAGCAAGGCGCGGACCGGCCTGCGGCGGTGACCGGCGCGGGGCCGCCCGGGGACGCGGCGCGGGCGGTGCGCGCCCGGCGGCCGGCAGGAGCGCCGCGGCCCAGCGCCGCGAGCGTCCGGCTCGGGCTGCTGTTCGGCCTCGGGTCGGTGTGCTTCGCCGTCGGGTCGCTGCCGCTGTACGCGGCGCGGGTCGCGCCCGAGGTGGCGGCGTGGACGTTCGTGGTCGGGTCGGTGCTGTTCACCTCGGCGGCGGCGTTCCAGGTCGCGGGGACGCCGCGGGACGACCGCCTCGACCGCGCGGCGGCGCTGGTGCAGCTGGTCGGCACGGTGTGCTTCAACGTCAGCACGTACGCAGCGACGCGGGACCTCGCGGCGCCGTCGGCCCGGCGCCTGGTGTGGGCGCCGGACGTGTACGGGTCGGTGTGCTTCCTCGTGGCGAGCGTCCTCGCGTGCGTGGCCGTGCGGCGCGCGGTGCGGCCGCGGGCGGTGCACGGCGTGCCGGGCACCGCGGCGGGCGAGCGGAGCGCGCCGGGCGCGCCGGGCGCGCGGGTCGCGTGGCGGCGCGGGTCCGTCGACTGGTGGGTGGCGGCGCTGAACCTCGCCGGTTCGGTGGCGTTCGGCGCGGCGGCGGTCGCGGCGCGGTACGTCGCGGGCACCACCGAGGAGACGAACGTGGCGCTGGTGAACGCCGGGACGTGCGCGGGGGCGGTGTGCTTCCTCGTCGGCGCGGCGCTGCTGCCGGTGGGGTCGGTGCGCGAGCGGTCGCGCGCCCGCGGCGCGGCTGCGTAGGCCAGGTGGGGCTTGAACCCACGACCGACGGATTATGAGTCCGCTGCTCTGACCGGCTGAGCTACTGGCCCTCGTCGACCCCCGAGGCTACCAGCGGGCCCCGGAGCGCCCTGACCTGCGGGTCCCCGGCGCGCGTTGACACCTCCGCGCACCCCGCACTAGCGTCTGCGGAAACCGGTTGCGAAACACCGACCTAGCAAGGGAGCTAGCCATGTTCAGCACACCTCGGTGGTCCCGGGGCCTCACGGCGGCCGCGGCCCTCGGCGCCGCGGGCCTGGCCCTGACCGCCTGCGCGCCGTCGGCGCCCGCCCCGTCGGGCGCGGGCTCCGGCGCGTCCGGCGACGCCACCAGCATCACCGTCGGCATGGAGGCCGGCTCCCCGCACGAGGCCTTCTACCGCGAGCTGGCGGCGGAGTTCACGGAGGAGACCGGCATCGACGTCGAGATCCTCGGCGTCCCGCACGACACCATGCACCAGCAGTTCCTCTCGGACGCGATCGCCGGCGGCGGCGCCTACGACGTCCTGACCGTCGACCAGCCGTGGATCGCCGAGTTCGCCCAGAACGGCTACCTGTCCCCGCTGGGCGACCGGCTCGAGGACGCGGACCGTGCGGACTTCGTCGAGCACACGCTGGACACGGTGAGCTACGACGGCGAGCTCTACGGTCTGCCGTTCCTCGTGCACAACCTGGTCACGTACTACCGCCCGAGCCTGCTCGAGGCCGCCGGGATCGACGGCCCGCCGACGACGTGGGAGGCGTACCGGGCGGCCGCGGCCGCGACGACCGACCCCGCCGCGGGCGTCTACGGGACGATGGTGCCCGGCAACCGGGACGGCGAGGTCGCGACCCGGTTCGAGAGCTACGTCCAGCAGGCCGGCGGCGACATCGTGGACGACGACGGCGCCCCGACGATCGACACCCCGGAGGCGCGCGACGCCTTCGACCTCATGACGGGGATCCAGTTCGAGGACCAGTCGAGCCCGCAGGGGCTGCACGACCTGTCCGCGATGCAGGGCCAGTTCCTCGAGGGCAAGGTCGCGATGATCTCCATCTGGCCGTACCTCTGGGCGCAGGCCTCCGACCCGGCGCAGTCGAAGATCGCCGACGACGTCGCGGTGGCCCTCAACCCGGGCGACCCGGACCAGGTCAGCACGACGTTCTCCTGGGGCTTCGGCGTCTCGGCGTCCTCGGACGCGCAGGACGCCGCGTGGCGGTGGGTGAGCTGGGCGACCAGCAGCGACGTCCTGGCGCGCAAGGCGATCGAGCAGCTGTCCCCGGCGCCCCGCACGTCGTCGATGGAGACGCTCGCCGCGTCCGACGAGCTCTCGCAGGCCGACCGCGACGCGCTGGCGGTGTTCTCCGAGTCCGTCGAGGCGAGCACCACGATGCCGATGACCCCGGCGTACGCGCAGTACCAGACGGCGATCGCGGAGGCCGTGTCCGCCGTCATGTCGCAGCAGCAGACGCCCGACGAGGCCCTCGCCGCGGCGCAGTCCGAGATGGAGCGGGCAGCTGGCCGCTGACCTGCGTGGGGGGGGGGGGGGGGGGGGGGGGGAAGGGGAGCACAAACAACCA
>NZ_JBYTEP010000067.1:0-17109 GCF_058792015.1 Cellulomonas sp. EB106-03-03-XG116 | reverse complement strand
GTGTGGGAGAGTAGGACGCCGCCGGACATCATTTCAGAAAGAGCCATCCCTTCGGGGGTGGCTCTTTCTGTTTCCCCGGAAAGCCCACGGTGCGGCGTGCTCGCGCGAGCGCCGGCACACGCACGTCGACCTGCTCAGAGCGGGGCCGCTCCGAGCCCGCCCGTGTCGCCGAGCGGGCAGTAGATGCTGCTGTCCGCCCGCTGGAGGCAGCATCTCCTGCCCACTCGGTGTCGGCGATGCCTTGCCCCCACACCCCGTGCGCGCGCCACGTGCCGCTGAGCCGGCACGAGATGCTGCCTCCCACGGGCGGACGGCAGCATCCACGGCCCACTCCGCGCGGGCGCTGCCTTGTCTCGATCCGCACCGGTCTGACGCTTCCGTCCGGCATGGATCATGGATGTGGCACCCCACCTCGAGCGAGCATTCGGTGTTCTTTCTCACTGGTAGAGGCAACATCTCGTACCTACTCGCGACGCACGTGGTCGGCGCTCGGTTCGCGGCTGCACGTCAGCGAGTCCCCACTTGTGGACTGCGACCGCGCGGTCGTGCGGAGTACCGGAACGGAGAGTCGGCGGTCGCACGCGGGGGCCCCGCTCGCGCCCGGACGCGGATCGCGGGGCCTGCGGTGCGCTGCGGTCGGGGTCGTGCGAGTTCCGATGAGGGAGATCACCCGGTGCCGGCCGTCGGCGTGGGGACCCGGTGCTCGCGTCACGCGGTCACCCGCGCTGAGAGAGCGGGAGAGACTCCCGCGAGCCGCGCGTGGGATCCCAGTGGCCCGACCTGCGGCGTGATGGGTGCACTCGCCTGACGAGTGGTGCGGCCCCCGTCGAGGGTCGTCAGCTCGGGGTCGGTGCACGCCGGCTCGGGGACGGTCGCGTGATCGTCCGATGCGGGGTCTGCGGGCCGCGGATGAGACCATGGTCGGCGGTCGAACATGAGGAGCAGCAGGACATGAGCAGCGACGAGCGCGGGACGCGTTCGGCGGACGAGGGCGGGCGCCGCAGCGGCGGCGTCGGTCGGTACGGCAACCGGGGCGCGGCGCGCACCGGCGGCGACGAGCGCCCGGCGCGCACCCCGCGGGTCGCGGGTCAGCGGCGCAGCGGCGGTGACGAGCGCGGCTGGCGTTCGGCGGTCGAGCAGAGCGGCACCGCCGGCGCGCGGGGGAGCTCCGCCCGCGGAGGCGAGCGCGACGCGCGGACCGACCGTCGGGACGAGGGGGCACGCGGCTACGGCGGCGACCGCCGGGCTGCCGGCGGCGGGCGTGCCGAGGGCGGCGCGCGCGACAGCCGTCCCTCGGGCGACCGGCGTGCTCCTGGCCGCAGCGAGGGCGAGCGCACCGGCGGATACCGCGCGGACCGGGGTCCGGCGCGTGACGGCGGGCGTTCGGGCGGGTACGGCGCGGACCGCGGCGGCTCCCGTCCCGAGCGGGGCGGGTCCCGTCCCGAGCGCTCCGGCGGGTACTCCTCGGACCGCACCGGCGGCTACCGGTCCGACCGGGGCCCCGCACGGGACGGCGAGCGCGGTGGCTACCGCGGCGAGCGCCGCGAGGGCGGCTACGGCCGCGGCGGCGAGCAGGGCGGCCAGCGCTCCGGCGGCTACGACCGCTCCGCCCCCCGCACGGGCGGCTACCGGCGCGACGCCGAGGGCGGCGAGCGGACGGGCGGCTTCCGCTCGGACCGCGGCGCTTCGCGTCCCGGCGGTCCCGGCCGGGGCGACCGGCCGGGCGGCGAGCGCGGCGGGTTCCGCGGCGACCGTGCCGCTGGGTCGGACCGTGGTGGCTACCAGCGCGAGGACCGCGGTGGCGACCGCGGGGGACGTGACTCCGGTGCGGCCGGCGGCGAGCGCGGCGGGTACCGCCGGGACGACCGTGGCGGGCCCCAGCGCGACGATCGCGGTGGCTACCGCGGGGGACGTGACTCCGGTGCGGCCGGCGGCGAGCGCGGCGGGTACCGCCGGGACGACCGTGGCGGCTCCCAGCGCGACGACCGCGGTGGCTACCGCGGCGGCCGCGACGGCGGCCCGGGTGCGGCCGGCGATCGGGGCGGCTACCGCGCGGACCGCGGCGGGCAGCAGGGTGGCGGCTACCGCGGCCGGGACGGTGCGACGTCCGCCTCGGGCGAGCGCGGTGGCTACCGGCGCGACGAGCGCAGCGGCTCCCAGCGCGACGACCGCGGCGGGTTCCGCGGCGGTCGCGACGCGGGTCAGGGTGCGTCCGGCGGTCACCGCCGGGACGACCGGGGCGAGCGCGGTGGCTACCAGCGTGACGACCGCGGGGGCTACCGCGGCGGTCGCGACGCGGGTCAGGGTGCGTCCGGCGGGTACCGCCGGGACGACCGGGGCGAGCGCGGTGGCTACCAGCGCGACGACCGCGGCGGTTACCGCGGCGCGCGCGACGGGCAGGACCGCAGTGAGCGCGGCGGTTACCGCGGCGCGCGCGACGGGCAGGACCGCAGTGAGCGCGGCGGGTACCGGGGCGACCGTGACGGGGGCCGCGGCTTCGACCGGGGCGACCGGTCGGCGCACCGCGAGGGCGACGACCGCCGCCCGAGCCGCCCGCCGCAGTCGGTGCGCGAGTACGGCCCGGAGATCCCCGAGGACGTCGAGTTCAGCATGCTCGACCGCGAGGTCCGGGCCCGGCTGCGCACGCTGAGCAAGGACAACGCGTGGGCGGTGGGCCGGCACCTGGTGATGGCCGGCCGGCTCATCGACCAGGACCCGGAGCTCGCCTACGAGCACGCCCAGGCGGCGGTGCGGCACGGCGGCCGGGTGGACGTGGTGCGCGAGGCCGCGGGCCTGGCGGCGTACCGGACCGGGCGGTTCGCCGAGGCGCTGCGCGAGCTGCGCACGGTGCGGCGGCTGAACGGCTCGTCCGAGCACCTGGCCGTGATGGCGGACTGCGAGCGCGGCCTCGGCCGGCCGGAGCGCGCGATCGCCCTGGCCGCGTCGCCGGAGGCCGACGACCTCGACACGACGACGCGGGTCGAGCTGGCGATGGTGGTCAGCGGGGCGCGCCTCGACATGGGCGACCCGGACGCGGCGATCGCCGCGCTGTCCGGCATCGGCTCGGGTCCCGTGCGGACGCTGCTCGCGGCGCGCGTGGTGCAGGCCCGGGCGGACGCGCTGCGCGCCGCGGGTCGTGGCGCCGAGGCCGAGGAGGCCGAGGCGACGGTGCCCGCCGCGCTGCTCGCGCAGGTGCAGGGCACGGACGAGGACGACGACGTCGTGGTGTTCGACCTCGACGAGGACGGGGACGAGGGCGGCCCCGAGGACGACGGCGAGGTCGCGGACGACGAGTCCGACGAGCTCGACGAGTCCGACGCGGCGGACCTCGACGCGGACGCTCCCGACGGCGATACCGAGTCCGACGACGCCCACGAGTCCGACGACACCGAGTCGGACGACGACGCCACGACCGACGACACCCCCGACACCCCCCACGCCGCCCCCGCGGGCGACGAGGACACGGAGGACGAGTGACCCACGCACGGCTCCTCGGCAGCGCCACCCCGCTCGCAGAGGCCTACGACCTGGCCCTGGTGGACCTGGACGGCGTCGCGTACCGCGGCCACGAGCCCATCGACGGCGCCGCCGCCGGGCTCGCGGGGGCCCGCGCGGCCGGCATGCGCCTGGTGTTCGTGACCAACAACGCCTCGCGCGAGCCGGAGTCGGTCGCGGACCAGCTCACCTCGCTGGACATCCCGACGCAGCCGGGCGACGTGCTGACCGCCGCGCAGGCCTGCGCGGCGCTGCTGGCGACCCGTCTGCGGCCGGGCGCGAAGGTGCTCGTGGTCGGCGGCGCGGGCCTGGTCACCGCGGTGCGCGAGGCGGGCTTCGAGGTCGTCACGTCCGCGGACGAGCACCCGGAGGCCGTCGCCCAGGGCTTCGCCCCGGAGCTGGGCTGGGCGCAGCTCGCCGAGGCCGCGTACGCGGTGGCGGGCGGCGCGTGGTTCGTCGCGAGCAACCTCGACAAGAGCCTGCCGACGGCCCGGGGCTTCGCGCCGGGCAACGGCGCGCTCGTGGGCGCGGTGCAGGCGGCGACGGGCGTGGTCCCGGACAGCGCGGGCAAGCCGGCGTCGACGATGTACGAGATCGCGGTCGAGCGGCACGGCGCCCGCGCGGCGCTGGTGGTGGGGGACCGCCTGGACACCGACCTGGCGGGCGCCCGCACGGGCGGGTTCGCGGGGCTGCACGTGCTGACCGGGGTGAGCACGGCGCGCGACGACGTGCTCGCGCCGGCGGGGCTGCGCCCGCACTACATCGCGGCCGACCTCGGCGGCCTGCTGGTGCCGCACCCCGAGCCGGTCCAGGCGGCCGAGGGCTGGTGGACCTGCGGGGCCGCCGCGGCCCGGGTCGCAGCCGGCCGGCTGGAGCTCGGCGGGGACCTGCCCGCCGGGGTCGACCTGGTGCGGGCAGCCTGCTCCGCGGCGTGGGCGGCGGTGGACGCGGGCGAGGACCTGGACGAGTCCACGGTCCCCGACCTGCGTGTCACCCCCGAGGACGCCGCGGGCGTGGGCGCCGGCCGGTAACCTGGCCGGCAGCGCAGGGGAGCAGCAGCACCAGGACACGTGGAGAACCAGCCAGGGGGACGCGACGGGGCCGGCCGGCCGGTCGTCGCGGGCGGACTGCCGCCGCGGGCGGAGTGGGGAGTGGAGCCGTGGAGCCGACGGGCGACCAGGCGGTGGACCAGGCGGTCGTGCGCCTGACCGAGGTCACCGAGCTCACGCTGCGCGAGCAGCTCGCCGTCTTCGACGCCGTGCACACGGCCCTGCAGGACCGGCTCGCCGACGCGGAGGGCTGAGGCGGGTGCCGACGCGCCTCGACGCCGCCCTGGTCCGTGACGGGCTCGCCCGGTCGCGGAAGCACGCGGCCGAGCTGATCGCGGCCGGTCGGGTGACGGTCGACGGCGCCCCCGTGCGGCGCCCGGCGGCCCCGCTCGGCGACGACCAGCGCGCCCGGGTCGAGCCGGACCCCGCCGGCGCGCCCGCCGACGACTGGGCGTCCCGCGGCGCGCACAAGCTGCTGGGCGCGCTCGACGCGTTCGCCGACGTCGTGGTCGAGGGCCGCGACTGCCTGGACGCGGGCGCGAGCACGGGCGGGTTCACCGACGTGCTGCTGCGCCGCGGCGCCCGGCGGGTGCTGGCGCTGGACGTCGGGCACGACCAGCTCGTCGACCGGCTCCGCGCCGACCCCCGGGTCGAGGTCCGCGAGGGGGTCAACGTCCGCTACCTGACCGCGGCGGACGTCGACCCGGCCCCGGCGCTGGTCGTGGCGGACCTGTCCTTCATCTCGCTGACCCTGGTGCTTCCCGCGCTCGCCGCGGTCGCGGCGCCGGGCGCGGACCTGCTGCTGATGGTCAAGCCGCAGTTCGAGGTCGGCCGCGAGCGGCTGGGCTCGGGCGGGGTGGTGCGCAGCGCCGAGCAGCGGGTGGAGGCGGTGCTGGCGGTCGCCGCGGCCGCGGAGCAGCAGGGCCTCGCCGTCGCCGGCGTGGCGCGCAGCCCGCTCCCGGGTCCGAGCGGCAACGTGGAGTACTTCCTGCGGCTCCGCCGCGGGGCCGACGCGGACGCGGACGCGCCGGGGACGCACGACACCGGCGCCGCCCTCACCGGCGACGCCCTCGCGGCCCGGGTCCGGGCCGTCGTCACCGAGCAGCTCGTCACCGAGCGGGTCGTCACCGAGCAGGAGGAGGGCGCATGACCGGCAGGCGGGTCCTGGTCGTCACGCACAGCGGCCGGGCGGAGGCCGTCACGGCCACCGAGGAGGCCGCCGCTGCGCTGGAGGCCGCCGGCTTCACGCCCGTGCTCGCGGGCGAGGACGTCCCCGGCATGGCGTTCCACGACATCGAGCTGGCCATGATCCTGGGCGGCGACGGCACGATCCTGCGCGCCGCGGAGCTCGCGCGCGGCGCCGGCGTCCCGCTGCTCGGCATCAACCTGGGCCACGTCGGGTTCCTCGCGGAGAGCGAGCGGGACGACATCAAGGAGGCGGTGCGCCGGATCGCGGCGGGGGACTACACCGTCGAGGAGCGCACCACGCTCCAGGTGCAGGTCCAGGTGCCCGGCCGCCGCGACCCGGTGACCGGCTGGGCCCTGAACGAGGCCGCGCTGGAGAAGGCGGAGCCGGCGCGGATGGTCGAGGTCGTGCTCGAGGTGGACGACCGCCCGCTGTCGAGCTTCGGCTGCGACGGCGTCGTGCTGGCGACGTCCACTGGCTCGACCGCGCACGCGTTCTCGGCCGGCGGGCCCGTGGTCTGGCCGGAGGTCGACAGCCTCATCGTCGTGCCGCTGTCCGCGCACGCGCTGTTCGCGCGCCCCCTGGTGGTCGGCCCGCGCAGCGTGGTCGCCGTCGAGGTGCTGACCCGGTCCCCGTCCCCGGCGGTGCTCGTCTGCGACGGCCGGCGGCACATCGAGGTGCCCGCGGGCTCGCGCGTCGAGGTGCGGCGGTCGCCGGTCCCGGTCAGGCTGGCCCGGCTGACGCCGGCGCCGTTCACCGACCGGCTGGTGAACAAGTTCGCGCTCCCCGTGGTCGGATGGCGGGGGCGCGCGACCGACACCCCGGCGCGCGACCGGACCGGCGCCACCCGCGCGCCGGCCGACGAGGACTGAGGAGCGGACGCGCGCGTGTTCGAGGAGATCACGATCAGCGACCTGGGCGTCATCACCGGCGCCCAGATCCGGCTGCACCCCGGGCTGACCGTCCTGACGGGCGAGACCGGCGCGGGCAAGACGATGGTGCTGACCGGGCTGAACCTGCTGCTGGGCGGCAAGGCCGACCCGGCGACGGTGCGGACCGGCGCGTCCACCGCGGTGGTCGAGGGCCGGGTCGTCGTGCCGGAGGGGTCGCCGGTGCTGGAGCGCGCCGAGGAGGCCGGGGCGGCGGTCGACGACGACGGCGGCCTGCTGCTGGTCCGCACGGTGCAGGCGGCGACCGACGGCACGCCGGGCCGGTCCCGCGCGCACCTCGGCGGCCGGTCGGTCCCGCAGGCGGTGCTGGGCGAGCTCGCCGAGCAGCTCATCACGGTGCACGGCCAGCAGGACCAGGCCCGGCTGCGCTCGCCGCAGCACCAGCGGGAGGCGCTGGACGCGTTCGCGGGCGCGGCGCACGCCGGGCTGCTCGCGGAGTACCGGCAGGCGTGGGCGGAGCGCGCCCGGCTCCAGGCGACGATCGACGACCTGACCGCCCGGCGCCAGGACCTCGCCCGCGAGGCCGAGCTGCTGCGCCTGGGCCTCGCCGAGGTCGAGCGGATCGACCCGCAGCCGGGGGAGGACACGGACCTCGCGCAGGAGATCGTCCGCCTGGAGCACGCGGAGGACCTGCGTGCCGCCGCCACGGGGGCGCACGCCGCGCTGCTCGGCGACGAGGACGCGGCGGACGAGGGCGCGAACGCAGCGGGCCTCGTCGAGCACGCGCGCCGGCTGCTGGACGGTGCCGGCGGCCACGACGCCCGGCTCGCGGAGCTGCGCGACCGGGTGGCGGAGGCCGGGTACCTGCTGGCCGACGCCGCCACCGAGCTGTCGTCGTACCTGCAGGACCTGCAGGCCGACCCGCTGCGCCTCGACGCCGCCCAGACCCGGCGCGCGGAGCTCGCGTCGCTGACGCGGTCGTACGGGGAGGACGTCGCGGCGGTGCTGCGCTGGGCCGAGGAGAGCGGCCGCCGGCTGCTCGACATCGGCGACGGAGACGAGAAGGTCGCGGAGCTGACGGTCGAGCGGGACGCGCTGGACGCGACGCTGGCCGACCTCGCGACCCGGATCGGCGCGGCCCGGCGCGAGGCCGCCGAGCGGCTCGCCGCGACGGTGTCCGCGGAGCTCGCGGGGCTCGCGATGGGCGGCGCGAGCCTCGAGGTCCGGGTCGGGCCTGCACCCGAGCTGGGCCCGCACGGTGGAGATGTCGTGGAGATGCTCCTGGTCCCGCACGCGGGCGCGCCGGCCCGACCGCTCGGCAAGGGCGCCTCGGGCGGCGAGCTGTCGCGGGTGATGCTGGCCCTCGAGGTGGCGCTCGCCACGTCCCCCGACCGGGGCGAGCACACGCCCGGGACGTTCGTGTTCGACGAGGTCGACGCCGGCGTCGGCGGGCGCGCCGCGACCGAGGTGGGCCGCCGTCTGGCCGCCCTGGCGCGGGGTTCGCAGGTCCTGGTGGTGACGCACCTCGCCCAGGTGGCCGCGTTCGCCGACCGGCACCTCGTCGTCACCAAGTCGCGGGACGGCGCGATCACCGCGTCGGGCGTGGCCGAGGTCACGGGGGAGGACCGGGTCCGCGAGCTGGCCCGGATGCTGTCCGGCCAGGAGGAATCCGGTGCGGCGCGCGCGCACGCGGCGGAGCTCCTGGAGCTGGCGGATCTGGCACCATGAACGGCGATGAAACTCCTGCCCTCGCGTAAGCGCTCCGCCGCGTCCCCCGGGGGCGAGCTCGTCGGCCCCGCCCGGGTCGACCCCCGCACCAAGTCGCTGACCAAGCGCCTGCGCCCGGGGGAGATCGCCGTGATCGACCACGTCGACATCGACCGGGTGTCGGCCGAGGCGCTCGCCGCCTGCAAGCCGGCCGCGGTGCTCAACGCCGCGCGCTCGACGTCGGGCCGGTACCCGAACCTCGGCCCGGACATCCTGGTGTCCGCCGGCATCCCGCTCGTCGACGACCTCGGCCCCGACGTGATGACCCTCCGCGAGGGCCGCACGCTGCGCGTCGAGGCCGGTGCGGTGTACGACGGCGACAAGCTGGTCGCCGAGGGCACGGTGCAGACCGAGCAGACCGTGGCCACCGACCAGGCGGCCGCGCGCGAGGGCCTGTCGGTCCAGCTCGAGTCGTTCGCCGCGAACACCATGGACTACCTGCGCCGGGAGCGCGACCTGCTGCTCGACGGCGTGGGCGTCCCGGACATCACGACGCAGATCGAGGGCCGGCAGGTGCTCATCGTGGTGCGCGGGTACCACTACAAGGAGGACCTGGTCACGCTGCGGCCGTACATCCGCGAGTACCGCCCGGTGCTCGTCGGCGTGGACGGCGGCGCGGACGCGATCCTCGAGGCCGGGTGGACGCCCGACATGATCGTCGGCGACATGGACTCGGTCTCCGACCGCGCCCTGCGCTGCGGCGCCGAGATCGTCGTGCACGCCTACCGCGACGGCCGCGCGCCGGGCCTGGCGCGCGTCGACCAGCTCGGCGTGCCGCACATCGTGTTCCCGGCGACCGGCACCAGCGAGGACGTCGCGATGCTGCTGGCCGACGACAAGGGCGCCGAGCTCATCGTCGCGGTCGGCACGCACGCCACGCTGGTCGAGTTCCTGGACAAGGGCCGCTCGGGCATGGCCTCGACGTTCCTCACCCGGCTCCGGGTCGGCAGCAAGCTGGTCGACGCCAAGGGCGTGTCCCGGCTGTACCGGAACCGGATCTCCAACCTGCAGCTGACGCTGCTCGTCCTCGCGGGCCTGCTCGCGCTCGGCGTGGCCCTGGCCTCGACGACCGCGGGTCAGACCCTCATCGGGCTGACCGCGGCGCGCTGGGACGACTTCGTCTACTGGCTCGGGTCGCTGTTCAGCGGGTCGTCATGACGCCCGCCCGCACCCCCCGACCCGCCCCCTCCCGTGCCGCGCTCGCGACGGCACCTGATCGAGAGCTCTCGCTGTGATCGACTTCCGGTACCACCTCGTCTCGCTGATCTCGGTGTTCCTCGCGCTCGCGGTGGGCATCGCCCTCGGCGCCGGTCCGCTCGAGGAGACGATCGGCAACACCCTCACGGGGCAGGTGGACCAGCTCCGGAGCGAGCGCGACCAGCTGCGCTCCGACCTCGACGAGGCGGGCTCGGACCTGGCCGCGAGCGACGCGTTCGTCGAGGCCGCGGGCGCCGAGCTCGTCTCGGGCACGCTGGCCGAGCGCCGCGTGGCCGTGGTCGCGCTCGGCACGGTCGACGGCGACGCGCTCACCGCGATCGAGGGCCAGCTGACGGACGCCGGCGCCACGGTCAGCGCGAACGTGGCGCTGAACGAGGCCTGGTCGTCCACCGACCTGCGGTCGTTCCGCCAGGCGCTCGTCGGCAACATCTCGAGCTACCTCGACCCGCAGCCCGCGGACGACGCCACCGCGGACACCTCGCTGTCCGAGGCGCTGGTCCAGGGCCTCACCGGAGCCGACCCGGCCAACCCCGACGCGCTCGGCGCGGACGCGGCGACGCTGCTCGAGTTCATGACGTCCGGCGACTCGCCGCTCGTGACCGTCGAGGGCGAGATCACCCAGCCGGCCGACGCGATCGTGCTGGTCGCCCCGACCGTCGCCCCCGACTCCGTCGCCACCGACGCGACGCCGGACGCCGACGAGGCCGCCGCCGTGCTGCAGTCGCAGATCGCGCTGGCCCGGGTCGCGCAGAGCCGGTCCGAGGGCGCGGTCGTCGTGGACGGCCCGGTCACGGACGGCACGCTCGTCGCCACGATCCTCGGCGACGACTCGGCCGCCGAGGCGCTCACCACGGTCAGCGACGGCGACACGTCCGCCGGGCAGGTCTCCGTCCCGCTCGCGCTGAACGCGCGGATCGGCGGCACCAACGGCCACTACGGCCGCGGCGGCGACCTGACGACGGTGCCCACCGCCACGACGCTGACCCCGCCGGACCGCACGCCGGTCGCGACCGGGGACGCGGGCGACCCGGGCGCCGGCGACGCCGGTGCGGGCGACGCGGGCGACGCCGGGGCCGAGGGGTGAGCGTCGCGCGCCGGATCGCCGCCGCCGTCGCGGCGCGCGTGAGCACGACCGTCGTCCGCGGACTGCTGGACGACGAGCCGCCGGGGGGCGCGCGCCTCTGGGAGCGCACCAACCACCGCGGCGAGCCCGTGAGCCTGCTCGGCGGCCCCGCGGTCGCGGCGGGCGTGCTCGTCGGCGGCCTGGTCGGCGCCCCGTCCGCCCGGGACGGCGCGGCCCTGGCGGTCGCGACCACGAGCGCCACGGCGTTCGGCCTCGTCGACGACCTGACCGAGGACCGCGAGGGCACCGTCCGCAAGGGCCTGCGCGGCCACCTCGGCGCGCTGGCCCGCGGCGAGGTCACGACCGGCGGGCTCAAGGTGCTCGGCATCGGGGCGGGCGCGCTGCTCGCCGCCGCCCTGAGCCGCCCGCACGACCGGCTGCCCGCGGGCCGCGGCGCCGCCGCCGGCACCCGGCTCGTCGACGTCGCGGTCGACGGCGCGCTCATCGCCGCCAGCGCCAACCTGGTCAACCTGCTCGACCTGCGCCCGGGGCGCGCCCTCAAGGCCGCGGCGATCGCCGCCGCGCCGCCGGGGGTGCTCGGCGGGCGCGGAGGTGGTCCGGCCGCGGCGGTGCTGGGCGCCGCCGTCGCCGAGCTGCCCGACGACCTGGCCGAGCGGGACATGCTCGGCGACTCCGGCGCGAACGCGGTCGGCGCGGTCCTCGGCACCGTCGCGGTGCAGGGCTGCCCGCGGCCGGTGCGGCTCGCGCTCCTCGCGGGGGTCGTGGCGCTCACGGTGGCCTCCGAGAAGGTGTCCTTCACGCAGGTGATCGCCCGCACCCCCGTGCTGCGCGAGCTGGACGCGTGGGGCCGGCGACCGGCGCACGTGCCGGCGACCGCGGGCGGCGCGGGCGGGCCGGACGCGCCGGGCGGGTCGCCGGGCGACGACGCCGCCGCCGGCGGGGTGCCCGGGCGGTGAGCCGCCGGGCCGTCCTGTCCGGTCTGGCGGGCGCCGCGGCCCTGATCTCGGCCGTGACGGTCGTCAGCCGGCTGCTGGGCTTCGCGCGGACGCTGGTCTTCAACAACGCGGTCGGCCTCACCGACGTCGGCGACGCCTACAACTGGGCGAACACCCTGCCGAACGTGCTGTTCGAGGTGGCGGCGGGCGGGGCCCTCGCGGGCGCGCTCATCCCGGTCATCGCCGGGCCGCTGGCGCGGGGGATGCGGGACGACGTGTCCCGGATCGCGTCGGGGATGCTCGGCTGGACGCTCGGCGGCCTCGTGCTCATCGGGGCGCTCCTCGCCGTGGCCGCGGAGCCGCTGTCCGCGTTCGCGAAGGTCGACACCGCGGCCGAGCGGGACCTGGTCACGTTCTTCATCCGGGTGTTCGCGGTGCAGCTGCCGCTGTACGGGCTCGCCGTGGTGCTGTCCGGCGTGCTGCAGGCGCAGCGGAAGTTCTTCTGGCCGGCGTTCGCGCCGGTGCTGTCGAGCCTGGTCGTGATCGGCGCCTACGCCGGCTACGGCTGGCTGCTCGCCGACGCGGGCGTGCCTCGCGGGGCCGAGGAGGCGGCGGTGCTGCCAGACGGGGCCGCGGCAGTGCTGGCGTGGGGGACCACCGCCGGCGTGGCCGCGATGGGCCTGTCCCAGCTCGTGCCGGTCTGGCGGTCCGGCGTGCGGCTCCGGCCCGCGCTGCGGTTCCCCGACGGCGTCGCCGCCCGCGCGCGCGGGCTGGCGCTGGCCGGCATCGGCGCGCTGGTCGCGCAGCAGGCGGCCGTGCTCGTCACGATCACGCTCGCCCAGACCTACGGCGGCGACGGCGCGCTCTCGGCCTGGCAGACGATGGTGCAGCCGACCTACCTGCTGCCGTACGCGGTGCTCGCGGTGCCGCTCGCGACCAGCACGTTCCCGCGGCTCGCCGCCGCGGCGCAGCGCCCGGGCCGGTCCGGCTACGCGCCGCTCGCCGCGGTGACCACCCGGGGCGTGCTCGTCGCGGGTGCGGCCGGCGCGGCGATGCTGGCCGCGGTCGCCCCGGCCGCGACCGCGGTGTTCCAGGCGATCGGGCGCGGCAACACGGCGCTCATCGCCGCGGTCGCCGACGCGCTGACGCTGGTCGCGCCCGGGCTGCTGGGCTTCGCGCTGGTCTTCCACGTGTCCCGGGCGCTGTACGCGCTGGAGCGCGGGCGGCTCGCGGTGCTGGCCGCCAGCGCCGGGTGGGTCACCGTTGCGGTCGCGTCCTGGGTCGCCTGCCTGGTGCTGGTCCCGGGCGGGCGTGACGCCGCCGCGACGCTGCACGCGCTGTCCGTCGGCAACACGATCGGGATGGTCGTGGCCGGGGTGGCGCTGCTCGCCGTGCTGCGGGCGGCCGCCGGGCCGGACGCCGTCGCCGGGCTGCCCCGGACCCTCGCCGTGCTGGTCGCGGCCGGCGCGGTCGCCGGCGTCGCCGGCCGGTGGGTCGTCGACGCGGTGCAGGCGCTCGCCGAGGGCGTGCCGGGTGCGGTGGCCGCGGCGGCGGGCGGGGCGGCCGTGGTCGTCGTGCTGGTCGTGGGCGCGGTCGCCGTGCTCGACCGGGCGACGCTGACCGGGCTGCTGCGGCGCGGAGCGGGTGCGGGCGCCGGCGGCGGGGCGGCGGTCGACGGCCCCGCCGGCGGGCCCGCCGCGGACGCGCTCGTCCCCGGCACGGACCCGGGCGCTCCTGCGGCGGCGTCGCCGGGCACGGCCGCATCCGCCGGTGGGCCCGCGTCCGCCGGCACCCACGCGGCCCCCGCGACGACCGCCACCCCCACGACCACCCCGGCGCCCGGCGCCGGCCCCACGGCCCCCGGGCCGGACGACCCCCGGGAGGCGGGCCGATGACCCGACGCGTGCTGCAGGTGCTGGGCTCGAGCGCGGGCGGCGTCGCCCGGCACGTCGCGCAGGTGTCGACCGCCCTGGCGGCGGGCGGTGACCACGTCCTGGTCGCGGGCCCGTCCTCGCTGGCGCCGACCGTGGCCGCGGGCGAGGGCGTCGGCTTCGCGGCGGTGGAGATCGCCGACCGCCCGCACGCCTCCGACGCGCGGGCCGTCGTCCGGCTGGCCGGGCTGGCGCGGGACGCCGACGCGGTGCACGCCCACGGGCTGCGCGCGGGCGCGCTCGCGGTGCTGGCGGTCCGCGGGCGGCCGCACCCGGGCGGGTCGCGGCCCCGGGTGGTGGTCACGCTGCACAACCTGCCCGTCGGCGGCCGCGCGATCCGGATCGTGTCGGCGGTGCTCGGCCGGGTGGTCGCGCGCGGCGCCGACGTGGTGCTCGGCGTGTCCGGCGACCTCGTCGGGCTGGCCCGTGCGCAGGGCGCCCGCCGCGCCGAGCGCGCGCTGGTGCCGGCGCCCGCGCGCCGCGCCCCCGGCCGGGACCGGGACGCCGTCCGCGCGGGGCTCGGCGTCGCGCCGGGGGAGGACCTCGTGGTCACCGTGGCACGGCTCGCCCCGCAGAAGGGCCTGGACACCCTCGTGGCCGCCGCGGCCGCCGCCGGACGCACCCGGCCCGGGCTGCGCTGGGTCGTGGCGGGGGACGGCCCGCTGCTCGCCGGGCTGCGCGCGCGGGTCGCCGAGGCGGACGCGCCGGTCGACCTGCTGGGCCGCCGCGAGGACGTCGCGGACCTGCTCGCGGCCGCGGACGTGGTCGCCTCGACCGCCGTGTGGGAGGGCCAGCCGCTGGCCGTCCAGGAGGCTCTGGCGCTCGGCGCGGCGCTCGTCGTCACCGACGCGGGCGGCACCCGCGAGGTCACGGGGGACGCTGCGGTGCTCGTGCCGGTGGGGGACGCCGCGGCGTTCGCGGACGCGCTGGGCGCGGTGCTGGCCGACGACGCGCGCCGGGCTGCGCTCGGCGAGGCGGCCCGGGCCCGCGCGGCGACCCTCCCGGGGATCGCCGACGTCCTGACCCAGCTGGACGCGGCCTACACCCGCTGACGCGCGGGGAACGACCGGGAGTGGAAGGTTCTGCCGGACACGCCGCCGGCGTGTCCGTCAGGACCTTCCACCCGACGGCGGCCCCGCCCGCGCGCCCGTGGCGCGGGTCACCGGCGTGGGACGCACAGGGGCCGCGCGTCTCGGGTACACTGGAATCCCGTGGCAGAGCGCGCAAATCGACTCTCCGGGCGGTCGGACTCCACGACCCGGCACATCTTCGTCACGGGAGGCGTCGCCTCCTCACTGGGCAAGGGCCTGACCGCCTCCAGCCTGGGACGACTTCTCCGCTCCCGCGGCCTGCGGGTCACGATGCAGAAGCTCGACCCGTACCTCAACGTCGACCCGGGAACGATGAACCCGTTCCAGCACGGCGAGGTCTTCGTCACCGAGGACGGCGCCGAGACGGACCTCGACGTCGGTCACTACGAGCGGTTCCTGGACGTCGACCTGGTCGGCTCCGCGAACGTCACGACCGGCCAGGTCTACTCGCACGTGATCGCGAAGGAGCGGCGCGGCGAGTACCTCGGCGACACCGTCCAGGTCATCCCGCACATCACCGACGAGATCAAGGCGCGGATGCGGTCCCAGGCCGCCGACGACGTCGACATCATCATCACCGAGATCGGCGGCACCGTCGGCGACATCGAGTCGCAGCCGTTCCTCGAGGCGGCCCGCCAGGTCCGCCACGAGCTCGGCCGGGACAACGTGTTCTTCCTGCACGTGTCGCTGGTGCCGTACATCGGCCCGTCGGGCGAGCTGAAGACCAAGCCGACCCAGCACTCCGTGGCCGCCCTGCGCAGCATCGGCATCCAGCCGGACGCGATCGTGCTGCGGTCCGACCGCGAGATCCCGCAGTCGATCAAGGCGAAGATCGCCCTGATGTGCGACGTCGACACCCAGGGCGTCATCTCCTGCGTGGACGCGCCGAGCATCTACGACATCCCGCGGGTCATCCACGCCGAGGGCCTGGACGCCTACGTCGTGCAGCGGCTCGGCATGCAGTTCCGCGACGTCGACTGGAGCGGCTGGGACGAGCTGCTGCAGCGCGTGCACCAGCCCGCGCACCACGTCGAGGTCGCGCTGGTCGGCAAGTACATCGACCTGCCCGACGCGTACCTGTCGGTGACCGAGGCGCTGCGCGCCGGCGGCTTCCACAACGACGCCAAGGTCAAGATCCGCTGGGTGCCGTCCGACGAGTGCCAGACCCCCGAGGGTGCGCAGCGCGCGCTCGGCGGCGTCGACGCGGTGCTGGTCCCGGGCGGGTTCGGCGTGCGCGGCATCGAGGGCAAGCTCGGCGCGCTGCGCTGGGCCCGCGAGTCGAAGGTGCCGACGCTCGGCATCTGCCTCGGCCTGCAGACGATGGTCATCGAGTACGCCCGCAACGTCCTCGGCCTCGCCGGCGCCTCGTCGTCCGAGTTCGACGCCGACCCGGCGCACCCGGTCGTCGCGACCATGGCGGAGCAGCTCGCGATCGTCGGCGGCGAGGGCGACCTCGGCGGCACGATGCGGCTCGGCTCCTACGAGGCCGTGCTGGCCGAGGGCTCGGTCGCGGCCGAGGCCTACGGCTCGACGCGGGTCACCGAGCGGCACCGGCACCGGTACGAGGTCAACAACGCGTACCGCGACAAGCTCGAGGAGGCCGGCCTGGTCATCTCCGGCGTCTCGCCGGACTCGTCGCTGGTCGAGTTCGTGGAGCTGCCGCGCGAGGTGCACCCGTACTACGTCTCGACGCAGGCGCACCCGGAGTTCAAGTCGCGGCCGACCCGGTCGCACCCGCTGTTCGCCGGCCTGATCCGGGCCGCGCTCGACGCCCGGGGCGCGACCGTCTCGCCGAAGGCGACGGCGCGCGCGTGACGACGCAGGACACGCACGGCGGGCCGGCCGACCGGCCCGCCGTGCGGCCCGTGCTGGAGCACACCGACCTGCACCACGGGAAGATCTGGGACCTGGTCTCGGAGACCGTGGACCTGGGCGACTCGCAGGTCGTCCGGGAGTTCGTCGACCACCCCGGTGCCGTCGCCGTGATCGCGCTCGACGAGGACGACCGCGTGCTGCTGCTCCGGCAGTACCGGCACCCGGTGCGGGCCGAGCTCTGGGAGCCGCCGGCCGGGCTGCGCGACGTCGACGGCGAGCCGCCGCACGTCACCGCCGCCCGCGAGCTGGGGGAGGAGGCCGACCTCCGCGCGGACTCCTGGTCGCTGCTCGCGGAGTTCGCGAACTCCCCGGGCGGCTCGAACGAGCACATCCTCGTGTACCTCGCCCGCGGGCTGTCCGAGGTCCCCGAGGCCGACCGGTACACCCGCGAGGACGAGGAGGCCGCGATGGTGCCCGTGTGGGTGCCGCTGGACGAGGCCGTCGAGGCGGTCCTCGCCGGCCGGCTGCGCAGCCCCAGCGCCGCGGTCGGCGTCCTCGCCGCCGCGGCCTCGCGGGACCGCGGCTGGCGGACGCTGCGCCCGGTCGGCTGACCCCGCGCGGCGGGGGGGGGGGGGGAACCACCCGCCC
>NZ_JBYTEP010000066.1:0-17581 GCF_058792015.1 Cellulomonas sp. EB106-03-03-XG116 | reverse complement strand
ATGGCCTTCGTCGGCAGCGTCAGGTGTGTAGAAGAGACAGGGCCCGGACACCGCCGCGCAGCGCACGGCCGCGCCCGCGGACCCGGGGGCCGCGCCGGCACCCGCCGAGCCCGTAGCCACCGAGCCCGTGCCCGCCGAGCCCGCGCCCCGGGACGACGCGCCGGGCGCCGCGGACCTCGCCGTCGCCGGCATCACGGGCGTCGTCGAGCGGCCGGCCCGCCCGGAGGCCACCGCCGACGCCGCCGAGGACCCGGAGACGACCGCCGTCGCGCCCGTGCGGCGCACCAGCTCGGTCTTCGGTCGCGTGACCGGTCGCGGCGGCGCCGCGGCCACCGGTGCCGCGGCTGCGGCTGCGGCCCCTGCCACGCCCGCCTCCGCCACCCCCGCCGCCACGGCCCCCGGCCCCGACGGCTGGCGTCCCGCGGTCCCCGACACCGCCGAGCCGCCCGTCTTCCCGCCGTTCGGCTCCGAGCAGGCCCCGGCGGCGACGCCCGCCGGTGGCTCGGCCGACCGCCCGGAGTGGGACCTGCCCTTCCCCGCCGAGGAGCGCCCGGTGCCGGTGACCCAGCGGCGCATCGACCCGACCCGCTGGGTGCTCGGCGGCGTGGCGCTCGCCGTGGTCGTCGGCCTCGTCATCGCGATCGGCAACGTCCTGTCGCCGTTCAGCTCGCCCGGCGACGCGGGCACCGAGGCCGCTCCCGCGCCGGCGACGTCCGCCCCGGCCGCCGAGGCCCCCGCCGAGGAGGCGCCGGCCGAGGAGCAGGCGCCCCCGGCGACCCCGCCGGTCATCGCCGCGGTCAACAGCATCGACCCGTCCGACGGCGACGGCGAGCACGAGGAGCTGGTCGGTCGCCTCACCGACGGGGACCCGGCGACCTCCTGGTACACCCACACGTACAACCGGCCCGACTACGCCGGGTTCAAGGACGCCGTGGGTCTCGTCATCACGCTGCAGGCGCCCGCGACCGTCACCGCGATCACGCTCGACGTCAACGGGTCGGGCGGCGCCGTCGAGGTGCGGTCGACCGACGCGGCGAACCCGACGGCGGGCGACGTCCTGGCCTCCGGGGCGCTCGCCCCGCAGACCGTCCTCACCCTCGCCCAGCCGACCGAGACGCAGAGCATCGTGCTCTGGTTCCCCTCGCTCGCGCAGACGCCCGACGGCCAGAACCGCATCGAGATCACCAACCTCGCGGTGTCCTGACCCCGCCTGACCAGGCAGCACCGCGGCGCGGAACATCCCGCGCCTAGGATCTGTTCTCCGCAGCGACAGCAGAGTTCCCCGACCTCGAGGAAGCACCGTGACCGAGACCCCCGTCCGCGACATCGTCATCGTCGGCTCCGGCCCCGCCGGGTACACCGCCGCGATCTACGCGGCGCGCGCGGGCCTGGCCCCCTACGTGGTGGCGGGCTCCGTCACCGCCGGCGGCGCCCTCATGAACACCACGGACGTCGAGAACTTCCCCGGGTTCCCCGACGGCATCCTGGGGCCCGACCTCATGGACAACCTGCAGAAGCAGGCCGAGCGGTTCGGCGCCGAGGTGCTCTGGGACGACGCCGTCGAGCTCGACCTGGCCGGCCCGGTCAAGACGATCGTCACCGGCGGCGGCGAGACCATCCGCGCCCGCGCGGTGATCCTGTCGACCGGCTCCGCGTACCGCGAGCTCGGCCTGGACGACGAGAAGCGGCTGTCCGGCCGCGGCGTCTCCTGGTGCGCGACCTGCGACGGGTTCTTCTTCCGCGACCAGGACATCATCGTGGTCGGCGGCGGCGACTCCGCGGTCGAGGAGGCCACGTTCCTCACCCGGTTCGGCAAGTCGGTGACGATCGTGCACCGCCGCGACGAGCTCCGGGCGTCGAAGATCATGGCCGACCGCGCCAAGAACGACCCGAAGATCCAGTTCGCCTGGAACTCCGAGGTCGTCGGCATCCACGGCGACGAGAAGGTCACCGGCGTCACCCTGCGCGACACCGTGACCGGCGAGACCCGCGAGCACGGCGCCACCGGCGTGTTCGTCGCGATCGGCCACGTGCCGCGCACCGAGCTGCTGGCGGGCCAGGTCGACCTGGACGAGAACGGCTACATCGTCGTCGAGGGCCGGTCCACCCGGACCAACCTGCCGGGCGTGTTCGCCGCGGGCGACGCGGTCGACCACACGTACCGCCAGGCGATCACCGCCGCCGGCTCGGGCTGCTCGGCCGCGCTCGACGCGCAGCACTACCTGGCCGCGCTCGGCGACGTGGACCCGGCCTCCCCGGCCGAGATCCCCGCCGCCGTCGAGCGGGCCGACGTCGACGCCGCGGACGCGCTGGACGCGCAGGGCGCCGACACCGCCTCGGCCGCGGCCGCCGCCGGGCACTGAGCCCGCACGTGGCCACGGCCCTCGCGGTGACCGCGGGCACCTTCGAGCAGGAGGTGCTGCGGTCCGAGCTGCCCGTGGTCGTCGACTTCTGGGCGGACTGGTGCGTGCCGTGCCGCATGGTGACCGCCGTGCTCGAGGAGCTCGCGGTCGCCTATTCGGGACGGCTCCGGTTCGTCGCCGTCGACACCGAGGCGGAGCAGGAGCTGGCCGCCCGGTACCACGTGGTCTCGATCCCGACGCTGTACGTGTTCCACCAGGGCGACCTGGTCCGGACACTGGTCGGGGCGCGCGAGAAGCGCGCCTACGCGGCCGAGCTCGACGCCGCGCTGGCCGAGATCGCCACCTGGTGACGGCGCCCCGCGCCGCCCGCTGACCCCGGAGCCTCCCCGCCCTTCCGGACGGGGAGGCTTCGTGCGCGTCCGGCGCGCCCGCGGTGGACGGGGCGGGGGGTGCCGGGAGTGGCGTGGCACACTCGGGAGATGACCGCTCTCGAGCGGCCCGACGGCATGGCGTCGGGCCCCCACCCGACCCCGGCCGCCGGCACGCGGCTCGACCGCTGGCTCGGCTCCTACGCCGAGCGCACGCACGGCATGCGCGCCTCGGAGATCCGCGCGCTGTTCGCCGTCGCGAACCGCCCCGAGGTGGTGTCGCTCGCGGGCGGCATGCCGTACCTCGAGGGCCTCCCCCTGGACGTGATCGGCGACCTCGCCCAGCGGGTCGTCGCCACCCGCGGCACCACCGCCCTGCAGTACGGCTCCGGCCAGGGCGACGAGACGCTGCGCGAGCAGATCCTCGAGGTGATGCGGCTCGAGGGCATCGAGGCGCACCCCGACGACGTCGTGGTGACGACCGGCTCGCAGCAGGCGCTCGACCTCGTGACCCGGCTGTTCGTCGACCCGGGCGACGTGGTCGTCGCGGAGGCCCCGTCGTACGTCGGCGCGCTCGGCGTGTTCCGCGCGTACCAGGCCGACGTCGTGCACGTGCCGCTCGACGCGGAGGGTCTGATCCCCGAGGCGCTGGAGACCACCCTCGCCGACCTCGCCCGCCAGGGCCGCCGGGTCAAGTTCCTGTACACGGTGCCGAACTTCCACAACCCGGCCGGCGTGACCCTCTCGGCCGAGCGCCGGCCGCGGATCCTCGAGATCGCGGCGCGCTACGGGGTCCTCGTGCTCGAGGACAACCCGTACGGCCTCCTCGGCTTCGACCGCGAGCCGCTGCCCGCCATGCGGTCGATGAGCGACGAGGGCGTCATCTACCTCGGCTCGTTCTCGAAGACGTTCGCCCCCGGGTACCGGGTCGGCTGGGCGGTCGCGCCGCACGCGGTCCGGGAGAAGCTCGTGCTGGCCTCGGAGTCGGCGATCCTCTCGCCGTCGAACGCCTCGCAGCTGGCGATCAGCGCCTACCTCGCGACGTGCGACTGGAAGGGCCAGGTGAAGGCCTTCCGCGAGCTGTACCGCGAGCGGCGGGACGCGATGATCGGCGCCCTCGCCGAGCACCTGCCCGACGCCACCTGGACGGTCCCGGACGGCGGCTTCTACACCTGGGTCCGGCTGCCCGAGGGCCTGGACGCCAAGACGATGCTGCCCCGCGCCGTGACCGCCCGGGTCGCCTACGTGCCCGGCACGGCGTTCTACTTCGACGGGCAGGGCACCGACCACATGCGGCTGTCGTTCTGCTTCCCGACGCCGGAGCGCATCCGGGAGGGCGTCCGCCGGCTGGCGGGCGTCGTCTCGGCCGAGAGCGAGCTGGTGTCGCTGTTCGGCACCGGCGGCGGCGCGTCGCGCGGCGACGTGCAGTCGCCCGGCCCCGACCTGGCCTGACGCGGGGCACGGCCGGGCGGGCCCACCGACCCGGCCGCGTCCCGCGACCCGGTAGCGTCTCAGGCGGCGCCCGCTGCCCGCGCACCGGCACCACCCCGCCCGTCGACGACCGGCCGCCCGCGGCCGCACCAGGAGGACCCGAACCGTGCCGCACGACCCCGTCCCCGCCGCTCCGCGCGTCGTCGTCCTGGCGGGCGGCCTGTCGCACGAGCGGGACGTCTCCCTCCGCTCGGGCCGGCGCGTGGCCGAGGCGCTGCGCACCGCCGGCGTGGACGTCTCGGTGCACGACGTGGACGCCGACCTGGTCCCCGCCCTCGCGGAGACCCGGCCGGACCTCGTGTGGCCGCTGCTGCACGGCGCGAGCGGCGAGGACGGCTCCGTGCGCGACGTCCTCGAGCTCCTGGACGTGCCGAGCCTCGGCACCGGTCCCCGCGCGAGCCGGGTCGCCTGGAGCAAGCCGATCGCGAAGACGACGGTCACCCGGGCCGGCATCGCCACCCCGGAGTTCGTCACGCTGCCGCAGAGCCTGTTCCGGGAGCTCGGCGCGGGGCGGGTCATGGACGCCGTGGTCGCGAAGCTGGGGCTGCCGCTCGTCGTGAAGCCGTCGCGGGGCGGCTCCGCGCTCGGCGTCACGCTCGTCCGCACCGCCGAGGAGCTGCCGGGTGCCATGGTCGCCTGCTTCGCCTACGGCGACACCGCGCTGATCGAGCGCGCCGTCGAGGGCGTCGAGGTCGCGGTCGGCGTCGTCGAGCTGGACGGCGCCCCCGTGGCGCTCCCCGCCGTCGAGGTGGTCACCGACGGGCCCTACGACTACGACGCCCGGTACAACCCCGGCCGCACGGAGTACTTCGCCCCGGCCCGGCTCACCGACGACCTCGCGGCGCGGGCCGCCGAGACCGCGGTGCTCGCGCACCAGGTGCTCGGCCTGCGGCACCTGTCGCGCACGGACCTCATCATCGACGCGGACGGGCAGCCGTGGTTCCTCGAGGTGAACGTCGCCCCGGGCATGACCGAGACGTCGCTGTTCCCGCAGGGGGCCGAGGCCGGCGGCCACCACCTGCCCACCCTGTACCGCCGGCTCGTCGAGGCGGGTCTGTCGGGGCGCTGAGGGCGTTCGGGCCCCGTTGGAGCCTCACGACGAGGCGCCGGCACCCCGGGAGGGGTGCCGGCGCCTTTCCGGCGTCAGCGGGGCGCTGAGCGGGCTCGGCCCGGCTCGCGTCCCGCAGGCCGCGGTCGTCAGGAGCGCAGGATGCCCGGGTCGTCGGGCGCGAGGCTCGACAGGATGCGGTTGAGGTCCTGCACCGAGGCGAACTCCACCGTGAGCTTGCCCCGCTGCTTGCCGAGGTCGACCTTCACCCGGGTCTCGAACCGGTCGGAGAGGCGGCTCGCGAGGTCGTCCAGCGCCTCGTTCCGCACCCCGGCGCGCGGTCGCCGCTGCTTGGGCGTCCCGTCCTCCGCCCCGAGCGCGACGATCTCCTCGACCGCGCGCACCGACAGTCCCTCGGCCACGATCCGCTGCGCGAGGCGCTCGATGGCGGCGCCGTCGCTCAGGCCGAGCAGGGCGCGGGCGTGGCCGGCGGACAGTACGCCCGCGGCGACCCGGCGCTGCACGAGCGGGGGCAGCCGGAGCAGGCGCAGCGTGTTGGAGATCTGCGGCCGGGAACGGTGGATCCGCTGCGCCAGCTCGTCGTGCGTGCAGCCGAAGTCGTCCAGCAGCTGCTGGTACGCGGCCGCCTCCTCCAGCGGGTTCAGCTGGGACCGGTGCAGGTTCTCCAGCAGCGCGTCGCGCAGCAGGTCGCCGTCCTCGGTCTGCCGCACGATCGCCGGGATGGTGTCGAGCCCCGCCGCCTGGGTCGCGCGCCAGCGCCGCTCCCCCATGATCAGCTCGTAGCCGTCGTCGACCGGGCGGACGACGACGGGCTGCAGCACGCCGATCTCGCGGATGGAGCCCACGAGCTCGTCCAGCGCGTCCTCGTCGAACACCGAGCGCGGCTGGCGCGGGTTCGGCCGGATCGCGGTGACCGGGAGGTCGGCGAAGGTCGCGCCGGGCACGGGCACCAGGTCGTCGACCTCGGCCGTGGGCGGCATCGGGGGCACCTCGGCGGCGGGCGCCGGGTCCGGGGCGACGGCGCGCTCGGCGGCCGTCTGGGCCCGGGTGCGCGTGGGCTGCCGCACCGTGAGCGACGGGACACCCTTGCGGCCGTTCGACCGCGTGGTGGCGGTCGCGGGCGCCGGCTCCGCGGCAGTCGAGTGGACGGCCGTCCCGGTGTTTCTGCTGGTCAGAGCGTCGGAGCGCGCCTCGCGGCCGTCCGCGGTCGGGCGGTCGTCGCGCTCCGCGGTCGTGCGGTCCGGGAAGAAGACGTCGACGGGCCGGTCCCCCTCGCGGGGCTCCGCCCCGGTGGGGATGAGCGCGCCCAGGCCGCGCCCGAGACCTCGCCGCTTCTCGCTCACGCGTCCTCCTTCTTCCGGTCGGCCGTGGTGCCGCGCTCGGCGAGCTCGCGCGCCGCCTCCAGGTAGGCCAGCGCACCGCTCGAGCCGGGATCGTACGTCAGGACGGTCTGCCCGTACGACGGCGCCTCCGAGACGCGCACGGACCGGGGCACGGTCGTCCGGAGGGTCTTGTCGGGGAAGTGCTCCCGGACCTCCTGCGCCACCTGCTGCGCGAGGTTGGTCCGGCCGTCGTACATGGTGAGCAGGATCGTCGACACGTGCAGGCCGCGGTTGAGGTGCGCCTGGATCAGCTCGATCGACTTGAGCAGCTGGCTCAGGCCCTCCAGCGCGTAGTACTCGCACTGGATCGGGATGAGCACCTCGTCGCCGACGACGAACGCGTTGACGGTGAGCAGACCGAGGCTCGGCGGGCAGTCCACGAGCACGTAGTCGATCCGGGGCTCGCCCCGACCTTCGCGCTCCTCCAGGTACGCGTGCACCGCGTTCCGGAGGCGCGTCTCGCGCGCCACCATCGAGACCAGCTCGATCTCGGCGCCCGAGAGGTCGATCGTCGCCGGCGCACACCAGAGGTTCGGCACGTCCGGGCTGGGGTACACCGCCTCGGAGAGCGGGGTGCCGTCGACGAGCACGTCGTAGACCGAGGTCACGCCCGCGCGGTGGTCCACGCCGAGCGCCGTCGAGGCGTTGCCCTGGGGGTCGTTGTCGATCACCAGGACGTGCAGGCCGGACTGCGCCAGCGCTGCCGCGAGGTTCACCGTCGTGGTGGTCTTGCCGACGCCGCCCTTCTGGTTGGCGACCGTGATCACCCGCGTGCGGTCCGGGCGCGGGAAGGTGCGCCCACGCAGCTCGATCCGACGACGCGCGTCCTGGCGCAGCTCCGCCATCAGCGGGGTGTCGTCGTCGGCGGGCGGCAGGCTCTCGACCAGCGCGGCGCGACGGCGCTCGTCCGGGTCCTCGATCTCCCAGCGGCTGGGGTTGGTGGTCACGCGCCCTGTCCCTTCGTCGAGCGGCGCGGTCGGCGGGACCGGCCCTCCGTTCCACGTGAAACACGAGCCGGCGCCGGGGCGCTGCCCGCTCCCGTGCGGGTCACCAGCACCACGCCGGTCGGCTCCAGGCCCGGGAGCGTCGGCGCGACCTCGATCGTCGCCGGCCCGCCACCGAACCGCTCCCCCACCTCGACGGCGGCGTCGGCCTCGTCCCGCGCCCGGCCGCCCTTCAGCGCGACGAGCCGGCCGCCCACCCTCAGGAGCGGCAGCGTCCAGGGGTACAGCTTGTCGAGGGCCGCGACCGCGCGGGCCGTGACGGCATCCGCCCGCAGCACGCCGACCTGGTCCTCCGCGCGCCCCCGGAGCACGCGGGCATTGGCCAGGCCGAGCGTCTCCACGACCTCGGACAGCCAGTCCGTCCGGCGTTCCATCGGCTCGAGGAGCACCACCTCGGCGTCCGGGCGCATCGCGGCGACGACGATCCCCGGGAGACCCGCGCCGCTCCCGACGTCCACGATCGTCCCGGTCTCCGGCAGGAACGGGACGACCGCGGCGGAGTTCACCAGGTGCCGCTCCCAGAGCCGGGCCACCTCCCGCGGGCCGACGAGCCCACGGAGGACGCCCTGGTCGCGCAGCATCGTGTGGAAGCCGCCGATCGCAGGCCACGCCGCCCCGAAGTGCTCGGGCAGGCGGGGGTCGCCGTCCAACGGGTCGACGAGCGCGTCAGGCTGCTCGTCGTCGCGCACGGGGGCGGACTCAGGCCGCACAGCACTCCCCTGGTCTCGGGATCGGGTGGTGCGCGATGGCCTGTCCGGAACCGGTGCGCACGTGAGGGAACTACGGTACCGCGCGGCTCTGACGCCACCGGCGCGCGTCCGCGTGTGGCGCGCGGCGGTTCCACGTGGAACCGCCGGCTGCGCCGGGCGCGGGCGGACTCGTCGGGGTGGTCGGCGGGGGTCGCTGAGCCGGGCCTCTCGGTCAGCGTGGGCGCGGCAACGGCCGGCTCGGTGATCCGTGCGTCGCTGGCCAGCGAGTTCGTTGGCTGGACGTGGTGGCCTGCCTCTCGCACAGCCCACGCTCTGGTGCACGAGCGCGCTCACGATGGCGTTGTCCGAGACCCGTACGAGGGTGCGCGCGCTGTCGAGGTGGCGTGTGGTCCGACGGCATGCGGCTGACGTGTGCCGGTCTCCGGCTGTGGCGATCACGACGTGCAGGGCTACTCGGACGCGGAACGGATATGCCGGTTGCACTCCCTTGGCGCTACCGCTCCCGGCGCTGGCGCTCGGCGTTCCACGTGAAACGGGGTCCGCGTCGCGCCACGCCGTCCAGCAAACGCCGCGTCGCCATGGGTGGCGCAGCGCAGTCCGCCCCGGCGGCGGGTCGCGGCGTCTCCCCTCGGCCGTGTCGTCCGCGGTGGGACGACGAGCGGCTCAGCGCACAAGGGCGTACCGACGGCCCGCGGTTCCACGTGGAACACGTGAAGCACGTGGAGCATGTGGAACTCGGGCGGAACGGCCCTGTTCGGTCGTTCCACCGGCCGCGGGCCGCCTCTGCGGGCCCGAGCAGCGTCGGCCGACGCGGTTCTCAGGGCGGGGGACTCCCCGGGTCTCGACCCACCCCAGCCACCTGAGGGCTCCTGCAGGCCGCAGGTCAGTCGATCCCGGAGGCGTCCCGGAGCGGCGCACCGTCGACGGCGGCGCGCACGCATGGAGGTCACCGCAACTCCCGCCGCCGCTGCGGAGCGCCTCCTCGCAGCCAGCGCCCGCACGTGGCGGGTGCGTGATGGGGAGGCCGGGTCGGGCGTGGGAGACGGGCAAGGCGTACGACCCCGGCGCGACGCCGGAGACCGGCGGGACATGGGAGACCGGCCGGACGCGGGAGGGGCAGACACGCGCGAGGCGACAGACGTCGGATGCGGCTGGCTGCGGAGGACCACGCAGCGCACCGCGTCCCGGAGGACACCGGACTGCTCCGAGCGCGCGATGACGGCGGCTCGACTCGTGGCGATCGCAGCTGTCAGGGCTCAGGGGCCGTTCCACGTGGAACAGCTCGCTCCGCGGCCGCCCGTGTCCTCCGGCGCTACCCCCGTGACATCTCGAACCGGCTGTTCGGCGGCGATGCACTCGGCCCAACCCGCGCGCTGACGCGCCGCGGAGTGCGCTCCCCCACGGGGCACAACGCCTCCCGGCTCGCGACCTGGCGGGATGCCTGGCTCCTGCGGTGCCGTTCCACGTGGAACAGCGTCGGGCCGGGCGTCGCAGGCGCGAGCGGCTCGGGAAGGAGAACGACCAGCCTCCGAGGCGGCGGTTCCACGTGGAACCGGCAAGCGGACGCGCGTTGGGGGCATCACCCCGGTTCGTCGGCCGGCGGCCTCTCCCGCGACGGGCCGCTCCGCCAGGCACGTGCGACGCCTAACCCGTGACGGAGCAGCTCCGGACGTGCCAGGTGCCTCGGCGGCTGCGGACGATGCGCGGGGCAGGCGTGCGACAGGCGAGTCCGCGGGGCGTGCACAGACCGAGGACGCCGCGTACGCACCGCGGGGGTGACGACGCAGCCCGCGCGGACCAGCTCACGCAGACCAGCGGGCAGACGCCGGCACCCCAGAAGTCCGCGAGTCGAGTGGGGCGGCGTCGGCGCGGAGGCGTCGGCCCGGGTAGCGGTGCGCAACTCGGGGATCGGGACGACCCGCGCCGCAGCGGCCTGGCACCGGCTGTGGCAGCGGCGGCAGCGGCGGCGGCGGCCGCATTGGCAGTCGCAGTCGCAGTCGCGGCAGTAGTGGCAGTGGCAGTGGCGGTTGCTGCACCGCCCACCAGCCACCGGCTGGGCTTCCACGGCGACGGCATGGCTCCCCGGCGACGGCTCCGCTCCTTGGCGACGAGGCGGCTCGCCCCACCCGCGACGACGCGGCTCCCCTTCCCCGCGACGACGTGGCTTCCCCCACCCGCGACGACGTGACCCCGCCGGCGACGGCGTGGCACCTCCGACCACGGCGCGACCCCGCCGGCGACGGCGTGGCTCCTCCGGGGTCACGCGGCTCCGCTGGCGTGCCGACCGCCTGCAGCCGCCCGCGGCACCGCGTGTGCGACCAAGCGGACGGGCGAGGCCTGCTCCGCACGCCACGTCGTCGCCCAACGCGCGCCCCTGACGTCGCTCCGCGACCATGGCTGACTGTCGACGAACGGTTCATCTCAGCCATTCATTCACCCAGAAACGACTTCCCCCAGAGCCCCTCAGCGCCGGTCCTGGGAAGCACGAGAGGCCGGCCCCGTCCGGGACCGGCCTCTCGTCAGCGCCTGCCGAAGCGCGTCGCGCACCTCAGCTCGCGGGCTTCACCACCACGTACCGCTCGGGCTCGACGCCCTCCGAGTCCGAGGTGAGGCCGGCGGCGGCGACGGCGTCGTGCACGACCTTCCGCTCGAACGGGTTCATCGGCTCGAGCGACACCTCGGTGCCGGACGACCGCACCTGGGCGATCGCCTCCTCGGCGACCTTGACGAGCTCCGTCTTGCGCCCGGCCCGGTAGCCCGCGATGTCGAGCATGAGTCGGCTGCGGTCGCCGGTCTTCGCCTGCACCGCGAGCCGGGTCAGCTCCTGCAGGGCGTCGAGCACCTCGCCGTCCTCGCCGACCAGCCGGCGGAGCGCACGCTCGGTGCCCTCCTCCGCGACGATCTCCACGGCGGCGCGGCCGTGGTCGACGTCGATGTCGATGTCGCCGTCGAGGTCGGCGATGTCGAGCAGCTCCTCGAGGTAGTCCGCTGCGATCTCGCCCTCTTCCTCGAGGCGGGTCACGGCTCCGGTCTCACCGGCTGCGTCGGTGTGGGTCATGTGGGGCTCTCCTTGCTGGGAGGGTCGGGTCGCGCCGGGGCGCGGAGGTCTCAGTCGTCGGTGGACGTGCCCGGCGAGGTCGAGCCGGGGCGGCTCTGCGCCGAGCCGCCGGCGCCCTGGCCGGTGCCGCTCCGCTTCTTCTTGCCCGAGGACGGCTGGCCGGAGCCGGCACCGCCGGTGCGCTTGCCGCCCGGGGTGGCCGCCGAACCGCTGCCCGCGGACTTCGCCGCGCCCGTCCCCGTCGTCCCCGCCGCGGAGCCCGCCCCGGACCCGCCCTTCGCCGAACCGGCGGCAGCCGTCGAGCCCGAGGCACCCGCGGTCCCGGCGGGCGCACCGGCCGGACGCTGCTTCTTCGCGCGCGCCTTGCCGACCGGCTGCTGCCGCTGGCCGCTGACCGGCTTCTCCTCGATGGTGAGGGTGTCGGACTCCTCGATGGACAGGCCCTGGTGCGACGCCTTCTTCGCCTGGCGCGCCTTGAGCGCGGCCTCGGCCTGCGACCCCGGCGCCGGCATCCGGCGGATCGTGTAGAACTGCTGGCCCATCGACCACAGGTTGGTGGTGGTCCAGTAGATGAGGACACCGATCGGGAAGTTGACGCCGGAGAAGGCGAAGATCAGCGGGAAGACGTACATGAGCATCTTCTGCTGCTGCGCCATCGGGCCCTCGAGGGCGGCCGGCGGCATGTTCTTCATCGTGAGCTGGCGCTGCGTGAGGAACGTGGTCGCCGACATCGCGACGACCAGGATGACCGTGACCCAGCGGACGTTCGACGCGGCGGTGCCGAACTCGGCGGCGTTCATGAACGTCGCGGACAGCGGGGCGCCGAGGATCGTGGCGCTCTCCGCCTGGGCGGCGAGGTCCTGGGTCAGCGGGCCCAGGTTGGGTCGGGGGTAGTCGCCCGCCGCGAGCTGCGGCAGCGAGTTGAGCACCCGGAACAGGGCGAAGAAGATCGGCGACTGGGCCAGGATCGGCAGGCAGGACGAGAACGGGTTCGTGCCGTGCTTGCGGTACAGCTCCATCGTCTCGCGGCTCATGGCCTCGCGGGACGCCGGGTCGGTCTTGCCCTTGTACTTCGCCTGGATCTTCTTCATGTCCGGCGCGAGCATCTGCATGCCGCGGGACGCCTTGATCTGCTTGAAGAACAGCGGGATCAGGATGATCCGCATCACGATCACGAGGCCGACGATGGAGAAGCCCCACGCGGCGCCGCCGGCGGGGTCGAGGCCCAGCCACGTCAGCAGCGAGTGGAACTGGACCATGATCCAGGCGACAGCGACCATGATCGGGTACAACAGGCCGTCGAACCAGCTCATCGGGGAACTCTCCAGGTGATCAGTGCGCGGAGGCGACCGCGCCGTGCGGGTGTCGACGGTGCGACCCCGCCGGTGGAACGTCGTCGACGCCGCCCGGGTTCCACGGGTTGCAGCGCAGGATCCGCCAGACGGCCAGCCGCGTGCCCCGGATGACGCCGTGCCGCTCGAGGGCGATCACGGCGTACGCGGAGCACGACGGGTAGAACCGGCACGTCGGCGGGGTGAGCGGGGACAGGAAGCGCTGGTACCCGCGGATGAGCAGGACGAGCACGCGGCGGGGCAGCCGCACGGCCGCGCGCAGGACGTGGGCCACGGCGCCCGCCTCCCCCCGCTCGGCGGTCATCGGGACGCCGCCGGTGCGGGAGCGGCCCGTTCGGCGCGCCGGCGGGACGCGGTCCGCAGCGCCCCGTCGAGCTCGCGCCCGAGCGTGGCGTAGTCGGCCTCGGCGGCGGGCGCGAGCGCGCGCACCACCAGGTCGGCGTCCGCGGGCAGCGAGCCCAGCCGCTCGGCGGCCAGGGCGCGCAGCCGTCGCTTGACCCGGTTGCGGGTCACGGCGTTGCCCACGCCCTTGGACACGACGAAACCGACCGCCGGACCAGGTCCGGGGTCGGTTCGCGTCACGAGGTGCACCACCAGCGTGCTCCGCCCGGCGCGCGCACCGCCGCGCACGGCCCGCTCGAAGTCGGCGGACCGGCGCATCCGGTGCGCGGCGGGCAGCACCGCGTCGGGTGGGTCAGGCCGACAGCTCGGCGCGACCCTTGCGCCGGCGGGCGGCGAGGATCGCGCGGCCGGCACGCGTCCGCATGCGCAGACGGAAGCCGTGGGTCTTGGCGCGACGCCGGTTGTTCGGCTGGAAGGTCCGCTTGCTCACGATGGTCTCCAAGTACTTCGGTACATCGGCCGACGTCCGGCCAGGTCTCGGTGCCCGTTGCTCGACTGCTCCGGTACCCACGTCGTGCGACGCGGCCGACGTCAGGGCACGCCAGCAGGAGCCATCTCAAGGCTGGTCAACGTTACGTCGCCCGCGCGCAGGGGTCAAACCGCGAGGCCCGCGGCCCGTCGAGGAGGGGGCCGCCCCTCTCCCGCGGGGCCGGGGCGGCCACTAGCATCGTCCCCCGACGCGTCCCGCAGCAAGCCGGTCCCCACCCCGTGGACAGAGCCGGCGAGACCTGTGGACAGCGCCGCACCCGGACCCCCGGTCGCGCCACGGCGAGCCCGAGTTCCTGCGTGATCCACCGTCACGCACAGGTGTGGACAAGTCTGTGGACACGTCACCGGGGCGTGCGACACTCGACCACGCGACTCACGACGGCAGCGAGGTACAGGTGTCAGGACAGGACGATCAGCTCACGCAGGTCTGGTCGGCCGCGATGGCGCAGCTCGAGGTGAGCCCCGACATCACGCCGCGCCAGCTCGCCTTCGTGCGCCTGGCCAAGCCGCTCGGCCTGCTCGACGGCACCATGCTGCTCGCGGTCGGCAACGACCTCACCAAGGACTACCTGGAGACCCGGGTCCGCCAGGAGGTCTCCGACGCGCTGGCGGCCGCCCTCGGCCGCGACGCGCGGTTCGCGATCACGGTGGACCCGTCGCTGGAGACCGGCGACGCCGGCCTCGCGACCGCGCCGCCGGCCCGGGGACCGGAGTCCGGTGCGACGCCCGTCGTCGCGCACGCCGCGACCGGCCACCCGAGCACCGGCGACTCGGCCCAGGTGGAGCCCGTCCGAGCGGAGCCGTTCCGCCGCGAGCCCGCCGGACCCACCCCGAGCGTCGAGCCCGCGCGGCTGAACCCGAAGTACCTGTTCGAGACGTTCGTCATCGGCTCGTCCAACCGGTTCGCGCACGCCGCGGCGGTCGCGGTCGCCGAGGCGCCGGCCAAGGCCTACAACCCGCTGTTCATCTACGGGGACTCGGGGCTGGGCAAGACCCACCTGCTGCACGCGATCGGCCACTACGCGCGGAACCTGTACCCCTCGGTGCGCGTGCGCTACGTGAACTCCGAGGAGTTCACCAACGACTTCATCAACTCCATCTCCGAGGGCAAGGCGGGCGCGTTCCAGCGCCGCTACCGCGAGGTGGACGTGCTCCTCATCGACGACATCCAGTTCCTGCAGGGCAAGGAGCAGACGATGGAGGAGTTCTTCCACACGTTCAACACCCTGCACAACGCGAACAAGCAGATCGTGCTGACGTCCGACCTGCCACCGAAGCAGCTCAACGGCTTCGAGGACCGCATGCGCTCCCGGTTCGAGTGGGGCCTGATCACGGACGTCCAGCCGCCGGACCTCGAGACCCGCATCGCGATCCTCAGGAAGAAGTCGGCGAACGACAAGCTGCAGGCGCCGGACGACGTCCACGAGTACATCGCGTCGAAGATCTCCACCAACATCCGGGAGCTCGAGGGCGCCCTGATCCGGGTCACGGCGTTCGCGAACCTCAACCGGCAGCAGGTCGACCTCTCGCTCGCGGAGATCGTCCTGAAGGACCTCATCACCGACGACGACCAGGCGGACATCACCGCGACGGCCGTCATCGGCCAGACGGCGGCGTACTTCGGCCTGACGATCGAGGACCTGTGCGGCTCGTCGCGCTCCCGCGTGCTGGTGACCGCCCGGCAGATCGCCATGTACCTCTGCCGCGAGCTCACCGACCTGTCGCTGCCGAAGATCGGCCAGGCGTTCGGCGGCCGCGACCACACCACCGTGATGCACGCGAACCGCAAGATCCGCGAGCTGATGGCCGAGCGCCGGTCGATCTTCAACCAGGTCACCGAGCTCACCAACCGCATCAAGCAGGAGAGCCGCGGCTAACCCGGCCCCGCGCCCCGCAGGACGCACCACGACCCGCCCCGGCACCCGCCGGCGGCGGGTCGTCGCGTTCTCGTGCCCGCGAGGCGCAGGAACCAGGCCTGGGACGAATGTGCACACCTGTGGACACGTCTGTGGAAACCGGTGGATGACCCCCACGATTCGTGTGGACGGATCCTGCGGCCGCGGTGGACGGAGAAGGACGCCTGGAGCACCGTCCACGTCCGCCCGCGTCGTCCCCAAGCAGTCCACAGCCGTCGTGCACACGCCCCTCGATGCGCTGACCAGCGCGAAGAGGCGTCATCCCCAGAGTGCACAGAAGCGACGATGACGACGACCGATCCCTAGAAGAGAGATCCACAGCCCGTCAATGCCCTGCCGAGCCGACCGAGCACCGACCGGGCCGACCGCGGACCGGTCCGGAGACGGAGCCACGGACGAACCGGCCTGTGCACGACCTCCGAGGCCCCGGATCCTTCGCCCAGCGCCGTCGTGCCGACACCCCCCGGCGTCGCGCCGCTCGACGCGGGCGCGCGGGCGCCGCTCTGGTGCCGTCCTGGCGAACGTTCCGGGCCTCTCGCAGCCGTCCACAACCCGTCCCGGCATCGGTACCGGAGCCCTGGTCACTCGCGTAGTGTTCGGGGCGACCCCTGCCCTCCCACGGCCGGGGTCGTTCAGCACCGCACGGGATCCCCGCGATCCCCCAGACCGAGAGGGTGGGGCATGAAGTTCCGCGTCGAACGTGACGTCCTCGCAGAAGCCGTCACGTGGATCGCTCGCAGCCTGCCCACCCGCCCGCCGGTCCCGGTGCTCGCCGGCGTCCGCATCGAGGCGGAGGCCGACGGCACGCTCCGGCTGGCCTCCTTCGACTACGAGGTCTCGGCGCGCTCGGAGATCCCCGCGGACGTGAGCGAGCCCGGCACGGTGCTGGTCTCGGGTCGCCTGCTCGCCGAGATCTCCCGCGCGCTGCCCAACAAGCCGGTCGACGTGCAGCTCGACGGCACCAAGGTGTCCGTCACCTGCGGCGCCAGCCGGTTCACGCTGCTCACCATGCCGGTCGAGGACTACCCGCAGCTCCCGGCCATGCCGGCGCTCACCGGTACGGTCAACGGCGACGAGATGACCCGCGCCGTCGCCCAGGTGACGGTCGCCGCCAGCCGCGACGACACCCTCCCCCTGCTGACCGGCGTCCGCGTCGAGATCGAGGGCGAGAAGGTCACCCTGCTCGCGACCGACCGGTACCGCCTCGCGCTGCGCGAGCTCCGCTGGCACCCGTCCGACCCGGGGGTCTCCGAGGTCGCGCTGGTCCGCGCCCGCACCCTGTCGGACGCCGCCAAGTCGCTCGGCGCCTCCGGCTCCGTGAACGTCGGCCTCGCCACCGGCCAGGGCGTCGACCTCATCGGCTTCGAGGCCGGCGGCCGGCACACCACGTCGCTGCTCGTCGACGGCGACTACCCGGCCGTGCGCCGGCTGTTCCCGGACGAGTCCCCGATCCACGCGGTCGTGAACACCCAGCTGCTGGCGGACGCCGCCAAGCGCGTCGCGCTCGTCGCGGAGCGGAACACCCCGATCCGCCTGACGTTCACCGACGGTCAGGTCGTGCTCGACGCGGGCCAGGGCGACGACGCGCAGGCGTCCGAGGCGCTCGAGGCCACGCTCGTCGGCGAGGACATCGCGGTCGCGTTCAACCCGCAGTTCCTGCTGGACGGCCTGGGCGCCCTGACGACGTCGTTCGTGCGGCTGTCGTTCACGCACCCGAACAAGCCGGTCGAGTTCACCGGGCAGGAGTCCCTCGAGGGCGAGGACCTCAAGGAGTACCGCTACCTGCTGGTCCCCATCCGCTTCGCGTCCTGACGCGAGGGCGGGGGGGGGCGGGGGGGCGCGCAGGGGGCGCTGCAGCCCTGACGCGGGCGGGGAGCCGGGAGGGACGGCTCCTCGCCCGCGGTGCGTCCCCCCGGCCGGTCCAGCGGTTGCCGACCAGCGCGGGGCACGGGACCGTCGGTGGATGGGACGACGACA